>CAMVCL010000010.1 GCA_947165975.1 uncultured Candidatus Saccharibacteria bacterium
CCAGAAGAGATGCAGGCAAAAGTAGAAGAGTCTGGTTTCATAAATCCGCCAGAGGCTCCTCGTGGTAATAAGATAGACGGGCAAGAAATAAGCCGAGATGTATATCCTCGACACGAAGAAGAATCTTATACGGAATACACGAACCGGCTGTCTTCCATGAATGAAAAAACGCGGGATGTTATTGCTGATCGCATGAGCAAAAAGGTAGATAATTTATTTACGAACGACACTATAGATGCCGTCCATAATCTCCTGATAAAAAACAATAGATTCCGTAATCGAAACCCTTCCGAGGACATTAGAAAAGAAATTCGGGGCGAAGTAAGAGATTTAGTTAAAAATAGCATAGTCGAACGATACGCAGCAATTGACGAAATGGAAAAAAATAATTACCCTACATTATATGAACGTGCCTATTATAAGAAGCTTGCGAATAACGATTTAGAGGAGGTCGCCAAAGAAGACATAGAGGATATAGTATATGACACTCTGAATCTCGAAAATTATAGAGTTAAAAATAAACTTGGCGGGTCTAACGGATGGAATAATAAGTACGGTTCTGGATATAGATACCATTACGAATCTCCAATTATCGCACAAGAACTAATGTCAGAAAAACAAAGAGAACTTTTCCGTGGTGAACTTCAAGAAGAGTATATTTCTCCGAGTGATTTAATAAAATATAATCAAAACGTAATTAAAAGTGCTATCAATGAAGGCGATTTTTTGCCGGACATCATAAAGACCAACCCTGAAGCAGCCGATGAAGTGTTAGCGAAGAATGAAATTGATAAAAATTCCGACAAAATTACTTGGCTTGCGATAAATGGAGCTGAGGCATCAAAAAAACGCCAAAGGAGTCGCATTACAAATTATTTTAATTTAAACTCTAGGATTGCCGAAATGATGGATAATCCAAATTATGATTTCAGTTATAAATATGGAAAGTTATATCGTGAAGGCAAGGCATTAGATCCTATTATGTCTAAAGGCGGAATTGAAAAATTAAAAAACATTGTAACCGCCACCTCTAATGAAATCGCTAACGACGGCGAGTCGATCGAAAAAAGCAAAAACGAAATACGTGAATATAAAGAGAAGGAGCTGACGAATAGAGCTCGCAATGATGACGGTATAATGAATCAAGTTGAAAACCTACTGGAGGTTCATTCAATAAATGCCAGTATAAATGCAGAGGGTTTCGCAGATAATTCATCCGAATCTGCTGGATTAAAAAAATTAATTATGGCATATTATCTTGAGAATGAGTCCAGTATAGAAATCCCAGTTGATTATAAAACCGCTATAAAAAGAGGTTTCGAAGAACGTCTCGCACTTGGAATACAAAAAGTTGGCGAACATTGGGAGAGTCATGATGGTGGATGGCATATGGTTGATGAATATAAAGATTATACTGAAATCTTTAGAAGTAAACATTATGCTGAGATTAAAGATAAAATTGGTATCAATTTCGAAGATGAAGAATACTATGATATGGCGTTCACTGGCTTTATTAATGCCCTAGGTTCAACAAACGGATATAGATCTGACGCAGCGAACTGGTATTATGATGAAATTTTCTCCAAGGATCCAGGAAAATTTCTAGCATCCCTTGCAGCTTATCGAGAGAGCGACGGGTGTAATCGGGGGATGAAAAATCGAATAACAAGATTCAAGGATCATCGGATAGATATTCTCGAATTTCAAAAACAACTGGTATCAGAACAAAATAATGACACTGAAAACATCAAAGTTACTAAAACATTTGAAGCCAATAGAGAGGATGTTGCTAATATTCTAAGGAAGAAACAATTGTCTTTACTTCGAGAACACGGTATAGATAAATTCGACATTAGCACCACTTCATTCTTACCTGGTTCTAGGAATAACGAAACGGCTGAATATGGCGTAGGCGAAACTCCAGAAATGCCTATTTATGATTTTGGATATGAAAAGGTTAAAGCTTTGTTTGCGTTTGCTCAGCATATGGATATGAATGTTCCGGGTAGCAATGTAAGATATTTTATTAATGCTTTTCCGCGAGCTAAAAATGCCGATGAGCAGAACGCACAGTTAGAAGATGTAGCACTCGATGATTCTAGGTCTTACATAGGTTTCAAATTTGTACGTAATGGAGTTGAATGCCTAATGGCTGAAAGCTTTGCCCAAGGAGCTGGCTTGTATACAGCTTATGATGCTGGCGATGGATTAGATTGCAACCATATCTTTAACAGAACAAAACAGAATGCTATTAAAGAAAAAAATATCGCAAGAACTAATCACTTAGACCAGGCACATTACAACGAGAGTTTAAACGATTCTCACCAACGCTCACTTAAATTCATTGATAAAAGAACACGATAAATTACTCCAAATAAGCTCCTAACTATACTGTGGTTATAATCTGGCTCCGGTCACAATTAAATCAAAAAATAGTTAGAATGGCCCCCTTACTACTTTCCCAAAAAAATTTTTAGTTTTTTACATGCTTTTTTGGGCTTTTACAGATATGGATTTTCAGAGCAAATGCGATATAATACTGAAGATACACCTATTAATGAGAGAAAAACAGATATGATGGGCAATTTCCGCCCATCAAATCTGCCTTTAACATAGTTACAACCTCTTTCACTAGGGTGCACCAACTAATAATCGTTTCAAATATTCTCATAAAACACTTTCTATTTTATATATTTACATTTATTATTAGAACAAACCACAAAAACTTGTCCATCACGTTTTCGACGCTTTTTTAATAAGATTCCTCTTCTACATTTTGGACAAACTTTTTCACCAGTCCCCTTTAATCTTGGATTAATTTCAAAAATAAAATCAGAGATTTTTTCTGCCTCCGCAATCATGATCGTCTTTTCTTTCGCTCGCGTCATCGCCACATAAAATAATCTTCTTTCTTCTGCAAAAGGGAAAGCATCCAATTTTGCCAATAAAACCTCTTCTACCGCTTTATTTCCCCTTGTTGCTGGCATGCCCATTTCCCCCTGATTCATATTTATTACAAATACTATATCTCTAGTGATCCCTTTCGCTTTATGCATACTACAGAATCCAACTTTAAGCCAACATTCTACTTCCGCAATCCACCATTTTAATTCAATTTGACCATCCTCTCCACCTTCGATTTTCGCATTTTTGAACCGGCCGGCTACAGTCACCAATCGGTATAAATCTCGATTATATCTTGCAATTATCTGTACTTTTTTCTTAAATATATTCTCACCATATTCAGCAAATAACTTTTGTATCTCCTCATCAACCACCTTATAATCACGTGGTTGTGTCATTTTTTTCCCGCAATAATTCAACTTAATTTCAATTGGCGTTTTACGCTTCACATGCGAAATCACTCGTTTTTTTGACTGATATGGATTCTTTTGGATGAATTTATTGCTGACTTTTGCTGTCGGTTCTCCAAACCGATACGTTAATCCAATCACGCCCCGATAAGTTTCTCTTTGAAAAATCTTCTCAAAATCATCTAAAACTTGTAAGTTACTCCCTGCAAAACGGTAAATCGATTGCCAATCATCTCCAACTGCAAAGAGTTTCACTCTCTCACACTTATCTAAGACTGCCTTTAGAAGCAAATATTTACTTGTAGACATATCTTGTGCTTCATCCACCAAAACATACCGATAACTCATACTACCTTCAGGCATTGTCTCAATCAATTCTCTTGCTTCGATCAGCATATCTGAAAAATCATACTTCCTATACTTTTTTAAATACTCTTGATACATTCGCACTACTGGTTCATATAGTTCAAAAAAATCCATCGCCCGTTTTCGACTCTTGTCACATTCAATTACTTCTAATCTCTTCTTGAATTCCTTTAGGTCAGCCCCTTCGCCTTTTTGTAAACTCATCACCGAAATAAACATCTTCACTAATTTCTGCCCATCTTCCTCTTCTCTACATTCTCCAAAATTTATTTCACTCTGCTTTTCGTCCTTTAGATAATTTCTATATTTCTCAGCATAATTTACTCGCTCTTTCGTCAATTTATTAACTATCACATCAAATACCTTTATAATCTCTCCTTCTGATATCAATTCTCTTTTTTCCTGATTACCCTGTATGATTTTGTTGCCCAGCGAATGAAATGTCCGAATTTCTACTTTTAAGTCTTTTACACGTTCTTGCAGCTCAACTACTACTTTATTCGTAAAAGCAATCACCAAAATCTTCTCTGGTAGGATGTTTAAATCATCTATTAGATAATTTACCTTGGCAAGTAAGCTTGCACTCTTTCCACTACCTGCTGGCGCCAAAAACAACGCCGCATCTTCACACGCCACCACTGCTTCAATCTGCTTAGCATCTAATCGATTTCCTTCAACTTCATATATTTTCCCCTGTTCTCTTGAAATAAACAACCGGTTATATTTTTTTCTAATTTTTTCCATTCTCTTTAGCGGTATTTCTTTAAAATCATTCATATAGTCACTTAAATCAGTCCTCGAAACATATTTACCCCCAGACAACTCCTCTAGTTGTTTTATCAAAATCTTAGAATTTCGCATCGACATGCATTCTAGCATAAAATATGGTATAATAACAGATACTACGTGCACCGGTAGCTCAGTGGATTAGAGCATCTGTCTTCGGAACAGAGGGTCGTGGGTTCGAGTCCCTCCCGGTGTACCAGAGTATTAAAAAGGACCCAAAAGGTCTTTTTTATATACCCCAATATAAGCACAAATAGTATTGACAAATACTACAATCTATGCTATAATCATACAACACAGCTGTTTCTATAATGTACATTAAAAAGAGGAAAGGAAGGTGAAAAAATTGGAAAGGGGGAAGAACAAGTTTCTGTCCAATTTAATAAAAGTCGAGGAAAAAAGAGAGCCTGGAACAATAGCTCGTCGCACAGATTTCAATTACTTAGACGGCCACGGCACATTCTACAAGTTTGATAAGAAATATTTTCCAAGCGATCTCTTAGATACAGAAGAAGGAGACCGTGTAAGCCTAGTCTTGCGCAATCTTCACACCAACAATCTCGACGAAGTCGTGTTCGATACCATATCTAAATTCAAAGTCGGCGAAAAAAGCATTTGGTTTCGCGGACACATAGTTGATAGTGAAGACTACTACGGGATCAAAATCGAATATTATATTAACAGACCACTAGAAAGCTACATCCTAGTACATGCTAGCGGTCATCCCTTCTATGACATTTTTTCACGTCCCTGAGCCTTCAGGGACTTATTTTTTAAATATGACCCTTCTCGTATTCAACTCTTAAACGAGCAATCTGTTCACGAAGTCGTAGAGATTTTTTATTTTTTTCCGTTTCGTAATCTAGTGGAGTCGCCAAAAAGTCTGCACCATAAACCGCTGCACGCAAAGGGCCAGTAGGCGTCTTTGCAAATTGTCTCTCATAAAAGCGCTTATCCAAACCCAGAATACCACGCCCCGTTCCATCATCATGCACCAGTGAATACCAAAAAGGTATTATTAACATCTGGCCATCCATAGAACTATTAGCGTCTGTAAGAAGTTTTGCTTCATAAAAAGCAAAGAAATTTATTTCCGATGCTTCAGGAAAAGCCCATTTAAAAAAGTGCTCAGCTATCTTTCCGGTAGTGCCTGATCGCACAACCTCATCAACAATAGTAATATTCTTCCCTTCCATATCAACCGGATAATCCATAATGCGTTCTGGATGTTCCAAATCTTCTTCCGACAATCCCCCTGGAACAAACAGTCCTCTGAGTCGTGCCGCAATCATCAAAGCATCATAAATTGATTTTAGTCTCGAATTATCAAGAATCTTAATCTTTTCTAACGCTGCAGTTTTATAAACTTCTAATTCTTCATTCTTAGTTATCTCTCCACGTTGTATCTTTCCACGCACATCCTCTTTTTCAAAAACCGCATTTATTGCCCTTTCTTTAATTCGACTATTTAATTGTGTGTCTTTTTTGATTAGCCTTTCTAATTCCTCATGTGAGAGCACTCCATCTTTTAGAAGTTGCTTCAAGGTCATAATATCCTCTTGCCTTACATCATGAATCGGCAAATCATCCCATTTAGCAAGCTCACCAGATGAATACTCGCCACTCTCAGTCTTAATGTCGAAATATGCAAACCAAGTCCTTCTGTCTATCGCAATATGCTCTGTCCTTGGCTTTGGCTCATCTGTAACATCTTCCCACAATTCATTTACAAACCAACTTACTGGTCTAGCTGACTTATCTAAATAAATTGCAACATCTGTTTTCGGTAATTTTCCACTTTCTCCAGAAAGATCTTTTACAGTGTCTATCGCTTTTTCCAAATAAGAACGAACTGTCTCCTCGTAAGTCCAATATTGAACATTAAACTTATAATCTGTACTATCCTTCTTTGAGATCGGAATAAGTTCTTCTTGCAAAAATAAATCAAATGCCTCCTTAAAATCTTCTTCCGTTTTCAGAGGATTCGGCCCAAAGTCGCGCTCAAAATGCTTTTTTGGACTAATGTCATCTGGGAAATGATCCCGCACGATTTCAACCGCCGACGAATCAGGCTTTAGCAGTTCTCCGCCAGGAAGACTATCCTCTCCCCCCGCCTCTTCGACTGCCGCCATCGCTATTTTAGCTACTTTCTTTTCTCTTGAATGCGATAAAATCTCTGTTTCTTTAAGCTCAGCATCCTCACTAAAAGACTTTTCTGGAAATTTTTCCATAATATCCTCCAATCCACGATTAATTATAATTATTCAATACTAGGTACATTGACATTCATATCACATTTTTATTATACCAGTTCTAAACCAGGTAGCAGATTTATCTTTTCGCCTAAATATGTTTTTACTATTAAATACATTACGCTCTATGACGATTTCAAACATCTTACCGTATTTCCATTTACCAGCACATATTGACTAGGTTTATAGCCCAATTTGTTATTATATTGAGTATTAGATGAACTAGAAAAATCCGAATTAGTAATATTAGAAGAAATAGAAGTAAATTTCTTAGTATTATCTGATTGATTTATATTAAAATATCATGGTTATTAAACCCTTTTTCTTGACTTTTTTAAAAAAGTGTGCTATAATTAATAAACCCTTATACCTAGGGATTTATTCTGTACTTTACTGACCAATCAGGGTCATTAATATATAAAAAACATTAAGTTCTTTACTTAAATGTTTTTCGCTAGCTAACCATTTGCTAGCCGCACCCTCCTTGCGCCGGGATTGCCCACCCGGCGCTTTATCATACCTAAACCTTGTATTTACGCCACTTTTAAGCTATAATATACGAAGTGGTACCGTAGCTCAGTTGGTTAGAGCGTGGGACTCATAAGCCCAAGGTCACTGGTTCGATCCCAGTCGGTACTACCATTTTTGTCGAAAGAAGAAGCGTCGGTCGCTTGGTGGCCCCATAAACTACTTGTTAGTTGGTTCAACTCCAACCCCTCCTACCACATTTTAAATCCTGTGTTATAATTAAACCTATGAACAAGAAACAAGGTTTTACTATCTTAGAAGTAATCGTTGTAGGCGTATTCGCCAGTCTTCTCCTTATATTTTTCTTTATTCAAAAATCCAACATTGATGCTATGCAACGCGACGAAGATCGCAAAACCGCTATCAATGCTATGTATTACGCTCTTGAAGAAAGTTTTTACAAAGAAAATGGCTACTACCCAGAACATATTTCCGAAGAGAACATCAAAGTCATTGACCCTGCCCTTTGGACTGATCCACTAGGGATTAATCTCGGTCAAACCGGCAGCTCTTATTCGTACGAACCTGCCAACTGCAAAGAAGGCAAATGTAAAGAATACATCCTAAAAGCCAATCTCGAGAAAGAAGACGCCTACGTCAAATATAATCGTAATTAAAAAACGGCCCTTGGGCCGTTTTTTTAAGTCTTATTTATCTTTTCTATCTTTATGATCTTTATTTTTAGAATCATTCACTAATTTAGACAACGCCTTTAAGTCTTCTGATGAGATATCCGAATATTTGAAAGTATAAGTCGTCTCTTCACCTACTGTCGCCAATCTCAATGTACCATAATGGAATAATCTTGGCAAAATGCCATCTTGACGGAAACTCACATCTTCAACACCACCTAAATCGATTGAGTTCACCGAAGACGAGACCAAAGACGTCATCAAATATTGCACCACCTTTTTATTAGTTACGAACAAACGATTCCCCCTATAAGTCTTAATCGCTACGATTCTTATTATCACTACCGCAGCCAAAAGAGCAAACAACATCAAAAACAAGAAATTCTTTCCCATATCATCAATCATTGACTGGCCTAGTAACACCAACAAAAATCCAAGTAATAATATGATTACGCCTAACCCCGTCCCCACCAAAATCAGCATCAAACAAATCGTCGCTCGCCTAAAAGCAAATTCTACATATTCATCGTCTTCGAGGTTAAGCATCGGAAAATCTTTTTTACTCCTCTCATGACGGATTTTGGCTAGGTTTTCATCCATAATGGCTCCTTTTTATAATTATACTATATTTGCTATTATTTGTAAAGTCCAGCCCACATGTAATCGCCTTAAGCTAGCTAGTTCTCTGCAAGTGTTTTCTCCCTTTCTCTGTTACTACGCGACCCTTTGGTGTACGTGCTAAAAGTCCCATTTGCATCAAATATGGTTCATAAAAATCCTCAATCGTTGACGCTTCATCCCCTGTTAGAGCTGCTATAGTAGTCAATCCTACTGGTCTCTCTCCGTAATTTTCGTACATCAATCTTAGCATATTTCTATCCGCCGGATCTAATCCCAAATAGTCTATCTCCATCAGTTCAAGCGAGCGCGTAGCAACTTCCCGATCAATTATTCCATCTCCGTTCACATCAGCATAATCACGTACTCTTTTGAAAATCCGATTCGCAATCCTTGGCGTCAATCTCGAACGTGTTGCTAGAAGTTCCGTAGCTTCTGGCAAGATTTTTGTTGATAAAATTCTCGCCGTCCGGTTAATGATTTGCTCTATCTCTGATTCCTTATAATACTCTAATCGATGGATAATTCCAAACCTATCTCTTAAAGGCCCTGCCAGAGACCCAGTTCTAGTCGTTGCCCCAATTACTGTAAAGTGTGGCAGATCTAATCTTACACTTCTGGCCGCTGGACCTTTTCCGATTACAATATCTAATTTATAGTCTTCCATTGCTGAATATAAGACCTCTTCTACGGCACGACGTAAACGATGAATCTCATCAATAAACAGCACGTCACCATCCTTAAGGTTCGTCAGAATTGAGGCCAAGTCTCCCGCACGTTCAATGGCCGGCCCAGAAGTCACTCTAAGTGACGCCCCCAACTCATGTGCAATCACGCCCGCCATTGTAGTTTTACCTAACCCTGGTGGACCGTATAGTAACACATGATCAAGACTAGAGCCATCATTACGTTTTTTTACTGCATCAATCGCCAATCGTAGATTATTCTTCAAATGTTCCTGTCCGATATATTCAGAAAAACTCGTCGGCCTGAGTGAGATTTCGATCTTCTCCTCTTCAGAGTCATTACCCGACGACAAAGTTGGCTCAACTAACCTCTCTATTGCCATATAAAACTATTATACCACGCCGCAAATTAATCTAATTGCCACTATTCTTCTTTATCGGAAGATTTTTTAAGCGCATATAGCGTTGCACACGCCATTATTCCTGTTGCCGCCATCAACGTCATTGCAACATCCGCAGTAAGCAATGAACCATCCTCCGCATAAGTATCATAACTAACACCAAAAACACCAGCTATCAGTGATAACAATATAGAAGATAGTATTATAAAAATTCTGCCAAAAACACCACTCCTATTCATAACACTCTACTAAACTCTTATGTATATAATATTACCACTCAAACCATCCAAAATCAACATTTTAATGCTTATTATTCATCTTTCAATTTCAATTTTTTTTAATTCTACCCCTGTATTAGCACTCTTGACAAATGAGTGCCAGTGATATACAATAGATACAAATTAGCACTCATACATACCGAGTGCCAACGTAAATAAATGAAAGTGAGGAATAATGAGTAAAATAATCGGTATTGATCTAGGAACAACTAACAGCGCCTTCGCTTACATGGTTGCAGGTAAACCTGAAGTAATCACAAATGCTGAAGGCGATCGCACTACTCCATCTGTTGTTGCTGTTACGAAGAAGGGTGAACGTCTAGTCGGTAAAGTTGCTCAACGTCAACGCGTTACCAATCCTAAAAACACCATTTATGGCATAAAGCGTCTCATTGGACGTAAATTCGAAGATAAAGAAGTCAAACATGACCTCGACATTAGCCCATATAAGATTGTCAAAAAAGGCCAAGGTGTTGCTGTCGAAATGGATGGCAAAGAATATACACCAGAAGAAATCAGCGCTATGATCCTCTCAAAAATCAAAGCAGATGCCGAAGCTTTCCTTGGCGAACCAGTTACCGAAGCTATTATTACTGTACCAGCATATTTCGATGATTCTCAACGTCAAGCTACTAAAGACGCTGGTAAGATTGCTGGTCTCGAAGTTAAGCGTATCATCAATGAACCTACCGCCGCTGCTCTGGCTTATGGTCTTGAATCCAAAAAAGACGAAAAGATAGTTGTCTTCGATCTTGGTGGTGGTACTTTTGATGTCTCCGTCCTCGAACTAGGCGATGGTGTTTTCGAAGTAATGTCCACCAACGGTGACACCCACCTTGGCGGCGAAGATTTTGATAATATTATCGTTAACTACCTAGTCGATGAGTTTAAAAAAGAGTCCGGTATCGACATCAAAGGTGATGCGGCCGCTATGCAGCGTGTCAAAGATGAAGCCGAAAAAGCCAAAAAGGAACTTTCAAGTTCCACTAGTACCGATATCAACCTACCATTCTTAAGTGCCGACGCTGATGGCCCAAAACATTTCGAACATACACTTACTCGCGCTAAGCTCGAAGAGTTAGTCTCAGATCTACTTGACCGTCTCGAAGGACCAGTCAAAAAAGCCCTAAAAGACGCTAAGCTTGATACCAAAGATATCAACGAAATCGTCATGGTCGGCGGTATGACTCGTATGCCAGCTGTAGTTGAAAAAGTCAAATCTATCTTTGGTAAGGATCCAATGCAAGGTGTTAACCCAGACGAAGTTGTTGCCGTCGGTGCCGCCATTCAAGGTGGTGTCCTCCAAGGCGATGTAAAGGACATTCTCTTACTTGATGTTACTCCATTAACTCTAGGTATCGAAACTATGGGTGGTGTTCGTACCCCACTAATTGATCGTAATACCACTATTCCAACCAGTAAATCCGAGGTATTCTCTACCGCCTCAGATAATCAGCCCCAAGTCGAAATACACGTCCTTCAAGGCGAACGCGAATTTGCCGCTGACAATAAATCACTCGGTCGCTTCATCCTCGATGGTATTGCTCCAGCTCCTCGCGGTATTCCACAAATCGAAGTTACCTTTAATCTCGATGCTAATGGTATCCTAAATGTCACTGCTAAAGATAAAGGTACTGGCAAAGAACAGTCCATCACTATTCAAAACTCTGGCAACATGAGCAAAGAAGATATCGAAAAAGCTCAAAAAGAAGCCGAAGCTCACGCCGAAGAAGATAAGAAAAAGAGAGACTCTGTCGATGCTAAGAACCACCTAGAAAATACTATCTATCAAGCCGAAAAAATGCCATCTGAATACAAGGACAAGATTAGCGAAGATGACAAAGAAACTATCAAAAAAGCCGTCGAAGCAGCCAAAAAAGTCCTCAATGATGACAAGTCCGACAAAGACAAATTTGAAGAAGCTACCAAAGAGCTTTCCGACAAAATTATGCCTATTGGCGCTAAGCTCTATCAAGCCGAATCAAATGATTCGAAAACGGATAACAAATCCGGCAAAGACTCTAACAACAAATCCGACGATGAACCAGTCGAAGGCGAGGTCGTAGACAAATAGACTAAGTTAAAAAATAAACCCCTTAAGGGGTTTATTTTTTAATATTCTCCTGCAGTATCCACGTCTATAATCACTGCCACCTGATAATCGGAGTATTTCTCTCGTATTTTCTTCTTAATCTCTCTAACTTTTTCCGTCGCTTTTTCTTCTTCAAAGCTAAAAACCAAATCGAATGAGATCGTTTTTTCAACTTCATCAACATAAAAACCATGCATCTGTAAAAGTGTTGGATAATCCTTCAAAATCTTTTCAATAGATTGCTTAATCGCCTTAGATTTACCATCGTCATTCGAAGCATAAACTCCTAAGGTTAAAATTACGCCAAACTTTTCATAAATGTCTACTTCGACCTTACGTGATAACTTGTGGATATCTCTAGTTCTTAAGGTATCACCAACTTGCATATGCGCGCTCGCGATAATCTTATTCGGACCATAATTATGCACTGCTATATCATACACACCTTCAATCTCAGGATAGCCACAAATAACCTTCTTCATCTTTTCTACTAATGCATTATCTACACGTGTGCCAATTAAATCATTTGCCGAATCGCGCAAAATCTCTACTGCAGTCCTAATAATCATTACAGCAATAATCGCCCCAATATAACCTTCCAGACTAACATGCCAGAAAAAGCTAATAATCGCCCCAATTAATACCGACAGAGATAACGCGGCATCCGAAATTGCATCCACTCCACTTGCTACCAGACTCTTTGAATTCAATTCCTTCCCTTGCTTTTTTACAAAATGCCCAAAGAAAAACTTAACCAGTACTGCCACTGCCACCACAATTAGCGAAATAACGGAATAATCAGCGTCCTCTGGCTGGATAATCTTCTCGATTGATTCTTTTAATGCCATTACACCAGTAACTAACACCACTATCGCCACAATCACCGCCGAAAAATATTCAATTCTACCATGACCAAATGGATGTTTCTTATCTGGTTTTTTTCCCGCCAATTTCACCCCCACGATTGTTACAATTGATGAAAGCGCATCCGTAAAGTTGTTTACAGCATCAAGGATAATCGAAATTGAATTAGCTAATATACCAACTAAAGCCTTGAATGCTACTAAAATTAAATTTACCAAAATCCCCAATATGCTAATCTTTACGATCTTCTTACTTCTACTCATGCTCTCAATTTTAACAACTCAATTCCAAAATCGCAACTTAAACGTTTAGCGGTCACCTACCACCAACAACAAACCCCTATTTATGCTATAATGAACCTATGAAAATAGTCTTTCCAGAATTAGAAAACCCCATAGCAAAATCAGCCACCCAACATTTCTCCGATATTGACTTTTTATCTGCAGATAATCTCGAAGCAGCCATCAAGATGCTCGTAACCAATCAAGCAGATTCTATGATCTCTGGCCTAGACTATACTTCTCGCGATGTTTTACTCGCCTATAAGCAAGAAATTGATCTTAAATCCAATTATTTCTCCAGCTGTTTTATCTGCAAACGAGAAGACCGAACCATTGCGCTCGCTGACGGTGGAGTTAACAAGCATCCCACTAAAGAACATCTCTATACTATTATTGAAGATACTGCAAACACCTTCCAAACCTTTACTTCAAATCAACCCAAAATCGCTCTTTTATCCTATTCCACTTACGGTTCTGGTGGTAAAAACTCCGACCTTGAGAAATATCAATTCTGCCTCGAACAAATTAAGACCAATCATCCAAATTGGCTAATTGATGGGGAAATGCAACTTGACGCCGCCGTCAATCCCATCGTCGCCGCCAAAAAAACCCCAAATAGCCCTCTCAAAGGCCACGCCAACATCCTTATTACTCCTGACCTCAATTCCGGCAACATCCTTTACAAGTCTCTCGAGCAGTTTGGTAATTTTACTATTGCCGGCCCCATCATCCAGGGTTTTCAAATTCCTCTTGCCGATCTTTCACGTGGTAGTACTGTAGAAGATGTAATATTAACCATTGAAGTATTAAGGAGTCAATTATTATCATGAAATATTTTGGTACCGACGGTATTAGACAATCAGCCGATTTTTTTACTACCGAATTTCTTATTAAAATCGTTCGGGGACTCATTGATTATGCAGGAGACGATATCAAAGTTCTACTTGGCGGTGATACCCGCGAATCTACTGAATGGATTCTTGCCGATTTGGAAACCGCTCTCGAATCCTTCGGCATCGATTACACTAACGTCGGAGTTTTACCCACTCCAGCTATCAACTACTGTTTCTATCAGATGAGCTACGATTTTGCCATCGATGTCACTGCTAGTCACAATCCTTACCACGACAACGGCATAAAAATATTCGAACGTGGCCAGAAGTTTGGTGAAAAACTAAGCGAAAAAGGTTGCGAGATCATCGAAAAAGCTCTCACTAACGCACAAACATATGCACTCACTTCCACAACAATCAGGGAAGACTCTCATTCTGAAGCTCTCGAACGCTACATCGCCCATCTTTTGCAATACCTTGGTGATATAAGTTTTAAAGACCTCAAGATTGGCTTAGACTGTGCCAATGGCGCCACCAGCGTCATCAATAAAACCATCTTTGAACAACTCGGTGCCAATGTTACACTTATCAATTCGGACCAATCTTACGGAACCAAAATCAATCACGGATGTGGTAGTACTCATCTCGAATCTCTTCAAAAGCTCGTCACCGAAAATCATCTAGATTTTGGTATCGCTTTTGATGGCGACGGCGATCGTTGTCTCATGATTGATGAAAAAGGCGAAACAATCGACGGCGACCAAATCATCGCCATTTTGGCCAACTATCTCAAATTGGATTCAATAGCTATCACCGTTATGGCCAATCAGGGCCTCTTAAATTGGGCTAAAGACAATCAGATTCGCACCGAAATTACCTCAGTCGGCGATTCTAACGTTGCTGCCGCCATGAAAACCTCTCATATTCCTATCGGCGGAGAACAATCTGGTCACATTATTCTGCCAAACGAACCCACTGGTGATGGCATGTTAACCGCACTTATGGTCACCAAGGCTATTTCCGAAACTAAAAAATCTTTGCGAACTCTCGCCAACATCATTACGAAATCTCCACAAGTCATCGTTAATATGCCTGCAACTCCAGAACAAAAACAAACCCTCAAAGATTCCGACACCGTCAAAAAACTACTCTTAGATTACAATCAAAAACTTAAATCCGTTGAGGGACGCCTCTTGGTCCGCCCCTCTGGCACTGAGCCTTTGATCCGTATTACTATGTGGGGAAACAATGCTGAATCAATCAATACTCTAGCCGAAGAATTAAAAAACAAATTAGGAGATGCCTTATGAAAGTTAAATCACTTACCGAATATGATAAAACCACCGCTGATCGCGTGCGCGAACTATTAATCCAACTATCTCGTAGCGGTAAAGATCGTGGCGAGATCCCTGAAGCCTGGTTCGAAGACCTTATTAACTCACCCCATCACGATATGTTACTCGCCTATGACGATAGCGATAAAATTATCGGCATCGCAACCTTATCTATTATCATGGGGCCAATCGTCCGTAAGGTCGCCTACCTAGAAGATTTTGTCACCGATGAATCAATTCGTGGACAGGGTATCGGATCCGCCATTTGGCAAGCCATGCTCGCCTGGGCTAAAGAAAAAAACTGCACTGAACTCTGTTTTACTTCTGGACATGGCCGCGAAGCTGCACAAGCCTTTTATATTCACAAGGGGGCCGAAATTTACGATACTAACTTCTTCCGCATGAAAATACAATAGAATAAGCCCATCAACAGGTAAATATGCAAAGCATTAGGTAATCCTGAAAAGAAACAAACAGAAATCCCGTAAACCACCATCAAGGTTAGTAACAAAACCGCTACTGGATTTCTGAAAGCTCGCCTAATCACTAGAACTATCGTAAATATTAACAAGACTATTCCCATCACTCCAGTTTCTAGCAACAAACTTGCGTATTGATTTTGTATGATCTCTTTTGGAGTAGTGGTTAAATGATTTACATATAAAGCTTCACCTGCACCGCCAACACCAACGCCGAATAATATCGTAGATGCATCCTTTGACCAAACCCTCATTGCCGAATCAGTCAATTTGATGCGTGTGTCAGTTGACTCCTCTACATATCCGTCAAATACTGACTCATCCGGCAGAGAATCGTGCGCTTCATTTACTCCTTCCTGAGATGATTCTTGTCGTTTTTCTTCTCTGTTATACTCTGTTCTGATCGATTCAGGCGCGTAGCTTTTTTCCGATCTCTCTCCATCTCTAACCTCAATCACACCTAATGAAAGATGATTTAATACCTTCGCCACACCTGTATAATAGGTATCATTAGTTGGCGACATCTCGGCCATCAATCCTTGGGCATTCAATGTAAACAAAAAAGAGAGAACTACTAACCCCCAAGTCGCTCCAACTTTTTTCACAACACTTTTTCGTTCTTTTTTGGTCCTTACAATCATAAAGGCTGACAAAAACATCAGTCCCACGAGCAGGGCATAAACTGCCCCTCTCGAAAATGTCAAGAAAAGCGTCGCGGTTGTTACGAGAAAACAAACAAAGATCGGCCACGATTTTTTAAAATCATATCGATTCTTTGGTTCTATCATCAGCCATGCAGCTACAATTGTCGGCGCTAAAAGTAAATTACCCATAAACTGCGGCTCTATAGAAAAACCATTCGGATGCGGGAACCCAAACATCTGATATGTACAACCTCTACACATCAGAGAATAATCTCTAGAGACACCCGCCAAATCCAACACACATTGCACTACACACCAAAAACACGCTAACAGAGAAGCGCCAAAAAACCATCGCCAAAAATTTCTCTTAAATTTTTCACTAAACAGCTTCCTTAAATTCCACATTTCATCTATTGCCAAATATATTAGCCACAAAATCCCAACAGTCAAAAATCCCCTCAGGGAATTAAGCGACCAAAACACCGACAAAGATAACCATAAAGGGAATAACAACCATATCCACTTTCTCTTAAAATCCTTAAAAACTAGCTTTTGTTTTATCATTAAAGCTAGTCCTACTACATCAAATACTACCAACCAAATCAGCGGCAGAGAAAATTCAAAATTCATCGAAGCACTAGTGCCTAGACTAACTATCGGATAATATGAAAAAAAGAGAATCGCTGGTAGTCCGTAAATTAAACCCTTAAAAATTTTATTCAACTTTCCCATGGATAAACGCCTTTATCTCCTTATCGAATCGCTGCACATCAAATTCATTAACAGATTTTGATATTTTCACGCGATCGAATTTCATTTTTTCAAAACGGAGAATCGCTTCCGCCAAAGATTTCGCCGATTGCTCACTAAACAAAATTCCATTTTTTCCATCAATTACATAGTCTCTTGCTCCACCTTCTCCAAAAGCAATTACCGGACATCCAGCCGCTAAAGCTTCTACGGGTGCAATCCCAAACGGTTCTAAACTAGGGAACAAATAACCTTTTGCTTGACTCAAATATCTAGCCAAATCGTCCTTTTTCATCAAAGGCAAAAATTGCACTAATTCAGAACCTTTAGCCATTTTAACTAACTTATCATGCTCAGGGCCTTCGCCAATCACTAACAAGTGCCTTTGCGACATCTCACAAGCTTTCACCGCAAGATCAATCCGTTTCCAGTTAACTTGACGAGAAGTAGTAATATATGTTTTAGCTAAGTCTAAGTTTTCCACAACCTGTGTAGAATCTTTCTCTTGACTTTTTTTAGATTTATTGTTTCCCTTGCGCTTGTTGTTTACTTGACTTTTTTCAGAATTATTACTTCCCTGCTTAAAATCCTCTATCTCAACCGGCGGATGAATAATACTTGCTTCCCTGTTATAATATTTTTTAATTTGTTCTTTAGCATATTCTGAAATCGTCAAATAATAATCCGGTCGTTTGGCAGCTCTACGATCGGCAGATCTTAAAGGCCTTACTGTCAATCTAAACCCTAACCTGATTAAAGGATTCAAAACTCCAAACCCCGGATTTTTCAGATACATCTCATACATCTGCCAATAATATTGTGTCGGCACATGACAATAGCTAATATGAATTCCTTTTGGATTTTTTACGTTCTTCTTTCCCTTTTCGTGAAGCCATTTTCCTGACTTCACAGATTTAGCTTCCGCCCCTGTTACCGAAATAATCAAATCATACTCTGATAAATCTAGATGTGAAAAATACCATTGTCTAAACGGCCCTAAAATCCTTCTTAACTTCGTCGGAAACATCTGCAACCAACCAGTCCGCACTTCTGCATCTTTAAACCAGTCAATTCCCTTTGGGTCATATTTCGAAGTATAAATCGGCGCCTTTGGATACATCTGATGTAATTCCAATAGAACCTTTTCTGCTCCACCAACATTAGTCAACCAGTCACAGACTAAGGCAACTTTCACTTGGCGCCTTCCCCTTTAATTACAATGGCTATCGTTTTGAAGAAAATCGAAAGATCGAGTCCTAATGACCAATTCCTCACATAATAAATATCTAGCGCCCTTCTTTCTTCAAACGAAATATTTCTTCTTCCTGACACCTGTGCAAACCCTGTTAATCCAGATTTTACAGTTAAAAGAAGTGACCTGTCGCCATAATCTCGCAATTCCCCTGGCATCAACGCACGTGGTCCTATCAAAGAAATATCTCCCTTCAAAATATTAAACAATTGTGGTAGCTCATCAATTGAAGTACGGCGCAAAAACTTCCCAATCTTCGTAATACGCGGATCATTTTTCAGATAGTCTCCGTCTTTACGATATTTCTTTACTAGTTCAGGCTTTCCCATGATCACAAAAGCTTTCTCCGCCGGCATACCACTATATTCTGGCTTCATTGAACGAAACTTATAACACTTAAATTTTCGATTATATTGAGTTAATCTTTCGTCTGCATAAATCGCTGGGCTCTTCAAATCCGACATTTTAATAATCATCCATACTAGCATCATCGGAATAGCTGCTATAATAATAGCCACTAACGAAAAAAGGATATCGAATAATCTTTTAAATAATGCGTATCCCCCCACTAAAGGCGTCACCATTACCATCACCGCCGGAGTATTACCGATCAACTCTAATTCTCCAAAATGCGATGAGAGCGCCGTTTCCGAAGGCACAAAATAGTATTCCAAATGCCGTATCACTGTCTGTCTATAAACATATTCTGTGGATTTTTCATCTGTTTGGAAAATGACATCTGCCCGTGATTTTCTCAAGGCATCCTTCAAAGATGAATACTGATGTGTTTTTAAATCTCTGGGGATAAAGTGTTTATTTGACACAATCCCTGCTAAACGATAGCCAGACTCCGGCGTAGAGGAAATATAATCCGCCAGATATCCCGTATTTTTATGGTTTCCTATGATAATTGCACGCTTTACGGCATAATCATTTCTAAAAACCAGACGAATTACTAGCCTTACAACAATACGCTCAAGAACCAAAAACACAAACGATAATGCTACCGCAGTTAGCGCCATTATACGTACTGGAAAAATATTTTCCCCCACGAAAAAATCATAAACAATCAACGCTGCCACAGAAAGAATCGCTGCAAGAAATAACCTTCCTCTTTCTGGCAATCTAGTTTTACCTAGAAAAATAGATTTACGATACAATCCCAGCGCCGCCAAAATAATCAACATAATTGGCACCAAAAACACAATTGATAACGTAAACTCTCTAAATTGCGCTTCAAATACATATGGTCTCGGGTCCACATGCACTCTAATAAAATAAGCCATTGCAAACGACAAAATCAGAGCCAATGCATCTCCAATAATCAGACATAATCGTAAGATAAAATCGGACTTTTTCCGCATATATATATTATAACATAAAATGACGAAATATCACGCCATAGGACGAGCGCTCAAACAATCACTACTCCACCGTTACGGATTTTGCCAAATTACGAGGTTGGTCTACATTATATCCCTTTGCTACTGTCACATAATAAGCAAATAATTGTGATATCAGATTCATCAAAAGTGGCGCAAATATTTCTAAAGATGTTGTAATTTTTACAACATTCTCCACTTCCAAATCAATCTCAGAGTTTGTCACTACTATCATATGTCCACCTCTAGCCAACACTTCTTGCACATTTGAAATCGACTTTTCAAATAAAATACCTTTAGGCACTAACGCCATTTCAAAAAATCTATCATCAACTAACGCCAACGGACCATGTTTCAACTCACCAAATGCATAGGCATTCGCATCCATATAGGAAACCTCTTTTAATTTCAAGGCGCCCTCCATTGCCGCTGGATATGCCGTATCGCGGCCAAGATAAATAGCGTGATCGTACTTTGCGTAGTCCTTCGCTATCTTCCGTACATCCTCTGCCGTGCTATCTAAAGTCTTACGAATTTCTTCTGGCAATTTAGCAATTTCCTTAACATATGGAGCCAAAGTAGAACTTTTTACTCCTTTCGCTTGTGCGATCGTTAAACCAAACATCACCATCGCAATCACTTGCGAAGTAAATGCTTTAGTAGAGGCTACTGAAATCTCAGGACCTACGTGTACATATGTGCCACCATCAACTTCACGCGCAATCGTTGATCCAATCACATTCACGATACCTATAGTCTTCGTTCCTTGCTTTTTTATTTCACGCAGACAAGCCAAGGTATCCGCAGTTTCGCCAGATTGCGAAACAATCAACGCCACAGAGTCCTTCGGGATATAGGCATCACGATAGCGATATTCCGAAGCGATTACAGTTTCAATGGTAATTTCTGGCGTAAATTTCTCAATATAATATCCTGCCAAAAGTCCTGCATGATACGCAGTCCCACATCCTACAATAATCAAATGCTTAATCTTGCGTAATTCCGCCTCCGACAGACCAGGACCGCCTAGTCGCACAGTACCATCCTTAACATTCAAACGTCCCCTCAGTGTCTCAGCAAGCGAGTCTGGTTGCTCCATTATCTCCTTCAATAAGAAATGATCGTAACCGCCTTTCTGAATTGCCGCTAGATTTGTTTCAATCTCCTCCACCTTTGCCGAAACAGGCTCCGCATTCAGAGTCTTTATTTCAATACTATTTTTAGTAACTAAAGCTACCTCACCATCATTCAAATAAATTGCTTTCTTGGTATGTCCAACCAAAGCCGAAGCATCCGAAGCAATTAAAGTCTCGTTATTCCCTACTCCAATCACTAACGGAGAGCCACTTCTGGCTACCACTAATTCATCTGGATTTTTTTCCGAAACTACCGCAATCCCATAAGTCCCCTTTACTAACTTCAACGCTTGCACCACAGCGTTTATTAAAGGATACTTGCCGTCCTTATAAAACGAGTTGACCAACGCCGCCAAAACTTCTGTATCAGTTTCAGACTTAAATTCATGCCCCTTTAGCTCCGCCTTCAAATCCTTATAGTTTTCGATAATTCCATTATGCACCAAGAAAATCGAACCTGCTTGATGAGGATGCGCATTAGTCTCCGACGGTTCGCCATGCGTCGCCCATCGCGTGTGCCCAATTCCTATATGATCATCGCGTTTATTCTTAGCTAACTTTTCCTCGAGATTTACGATTTTTCCTTTTGCACGAATCAAGGTTGTCTTATTATCTTTCGATACCGTCGCAATCCCCGCCGAATCATATCCACGATACTCGAGCCTCTTTAATCCAGAAACCAAAAAATCCTGTGCTTTTCGTTCTCCAACATACCCTACAATCCCACACATAAACCTCCTTGTTAAGATAAATCCATTATAACACGCCAATCGTCCCTTCGATACATATCAAAATCATCTTGATAGCAAATTCTCAAAAATAATGCTTTTTAAACCTTCAAATAATTATTTTTATAAAAATGTGCTATACTAAAATATGAAAATGATTTTCAAATTAAGGAATAGGCATGAGTTATAGTACTAAGCAAAAAAGAAGCATCTCGAATTATATCAAAAAGTTAAACAAAGATTTTACCGCTAAAGATATTTACGAATATTTTAAAGGAGAGATTGGATTAACTACAATTTATAGATTCGTAGAAACCCTAGAAAAAGATGGCACAATTCTTCGTATTACTACAGATGAAAATACCACAAGGTATCAGTATATCAAACCATGCAATCACGCCGACCACTTCTATTTAAAATGCGAAGAGTGTGGGGACCTAAAACACGTAGATTGTAAAAAGATTCAAGGCCTCACAACGCATATTTCAGAAGAACACCACTTCATTCCGACGAACACAAATCTGATCATCAATGGTCTTTGCGCAAAATGTGCGAGAAAGGAAAACCATGAAAAAGAACACTAAAATATTACTCGCCCTTGCCATAATATTATTTTCTGGAATAATCGCAGTCATTAACCTCAGCAATAATAAAAACTCTCAAAAGATATCAATCGTTACAACAAATTTCCCAGCCTATGATTTCGCCCGCGCCGTAGCCGGCGATAAAGCAGACATTAAGATATTGATAAAACCCGGCACTGAAACACACGATTTCGAACCAACCCCAAACGACATTATTGATATCAAAAACAGTGATCTATTTATTTATACCGGTGGCGAATCAGATGAATGGATAAAAGGTATCCTAGATAACATCGACACGAACAAAACCAAATTTTTCAAAATGATGGATGCCGTAAATGTCGCAGAAGAAGAGACTGTAGACGGTATGGAAGAAGAACAAAAACACCATAATGATGAAGAAATAGAATACGATGAGCATGTATGGACTAGTATCAAAAATGCCACAAAGATCACCAACCGTATTAAAGACGAACTAATTATAATCTTTCCAAAAGACAAACAAGTTTTTGAAGAAAACACTCAAAAATACACAAGTAGGTTAACAAAACTTGACGCAGAATTTCAGGACGTCGTGAACAGGGGGAGCAGAAAGACTATCATCTTCGGCGATCGCTTCCCTCTTCGCTATTTTGTAGATGATTATGGACTAGATTATTTTGCGGCCTTTCCAGGCTGTTCTGAGCAAACTGAAGCTAGCAGCAATACTATTGCATTCCTCGTAGAAAAAATCAAGCAAGAAAACATCCCGGTCATTTTCAAAATTGAAATGAGCAGCGGAGATATCGCCGAAACTATTGCTAATGAAACTAACGCCAAAGTTTTAACATTCAATACTGCTCACAATATTTCAGCCAATGATTTTAAAAATGGGCGTACCTACGTAGACATTATGGAAGAAAACCTAAAAGCCCTTGAGGAGGCGCTTAGATAATGAACTTAATCTCACTAAACAAAATCAAACTCGGTTACAACAATAACATCGTAATTAATAACCTAAGTCTTAATATAGAAGAACAAGATTTTATTTGCATTGTTGGCCCCAACGGCTCCGGCAAAACCACCTTAATCCATGGGATTTTGGGGCTGCTTCCCCTCAAATCTGGTAACATCAAATTTAATATAGAAAAAACCCAAATTGGATATATGCCACAAGAAACCGCCGTAGACTCCAATTTCCCAGCTTCAGTTTTCGAGATAATACTTTCTGGCTCACTAAATAATCATCAAAATTTTTACAGTGAAAAAACCAAAGAGCACGGAGAAGAAATACTAAAACTACTTGGTATAAAAAACCTAAAAAATTTGAGCTTTTCAGAATTATCCGGCGGCCAACGTCAAAAGGTCTTATTAGCACGTGCACTCATGGCAACACAAAAACTGTTAATCCTAGACGAACCTTCCAACAATCTAGATCAAAAATCAAAACAAGATTTATATAAAGTTATCCGTAATCTAAATAAAAAACAAAAAATCACCATTATTATGATTACTCACGATTTGGATCATGGCAACTTAATCGGTGACAAAATTCTATCACTTCATGACAAAGATTATTTCTTTGGTACCACCGAAGAGTATATCAGAAAGGTACACCATGAATAATTTAATTGAAATGTTTTCGTATTCATTTATGATTCGTGCACTTATTGCCGGCGTTATGATATCATTATCCGCAGCACTAGTCGGCACACCCCTAGTCCTAAAAAGAAACTCCATGCTCGGGGATGGACTCTCTCATGTCGCATTTGGTGCTTTTGCACTAGCAATAGCACTTAATCTCACTCCAATCTGGATAGCAATTCCAATAGTTATCATAGCGTCGTTTTTCATCCTTAAATTAAATAGTAACTCAAAAATCCATGGCGATTCTGCTATTGCCGTATTATCCGCCAGCGCACTCGCAATCGGTACGTTTATCGTCTCACTAACTGGAGCCAACATTGATATTAATAGTTATCTTTTTGGCAGCATTCTGTCTATTGGTAACAATGAAGTATTTCTTTCGCTCATACTCCTAACTATTATTATTAC
Source organism: uncultured Candidatus Saccharibacteria bacterium (assembly GCA_947165975.1). Classification (GTDB taxonomy): domain Bacteria; phylum Patescibacteriota; class Saccharimonadia; order Saccharimonadales; family Saccharimonadaceae; genus Nanosyncoccus. Next base: position 24,255 of record CAMVCL010000010.1, read on the forward strand.
AATTTATATCATATTTCATAATAAGATATTCGCACTCACTTTCGACGAAAAATTTGCACGCGCCATCGGAATCAACACCAAAGTTCTTAACGCAGTATTTGCCATTCTCTGCTCCGTACTCATTGTACTCGGTATGCGTTTAGTCGGCGCGCTATTAATTTCAAGTCTAATTATTTTTCCAACATTATCAGCTCAAACAATCTTCAAAAGCTTTAAAAGTGTGACTATTGCTGGAGCAATATTATCAATCATTGCCTTTACGATCGGGTTAATCGCATCATATCTACTCAGTACGCCAACTGGCGCCACAATAGTCATCGTAAATTTGTTTACGTTACTCGTCCTCAAACTTCTTAGCTGTCTAATCAAAGAATAAGGAATCTTGTACTTTATTCCATCAACTTTTCATTTTTCCTCTTAAGTGATAACTCATAGCCAATAATCCGATCTTTTTTGGCACATTTTTCATTAAAAGACTCGACAAGATCATCTAAATTGGTTTTATTGGTATCCATCAAGAAAAATTCAGCATATAATCTATCATTTCGAAGCGAAAACCTCACATCATTTACATTGCTATTCATTTTCTTTATTTTTTTTAACAAATCATCTGGGTAAATACTTTCGCCATTACTGCCAATCAAGACTTTCTTTTTGCGTCCAGTTACAAACAACTTACCATTTTTTATGTGCCCAAGATCACCAGTCTTAAAATATCCGTCATTGGTAAGATAATCTATACCTTTTACAGTATATCCCAAAAACACACAGTTGCCTTTTACACAAATTTCGCCATTACCTTCTTTATCTGTATCAATAATTTTCACATCCAAATCTTCATAAATCGTACCCACATCCTCATCATCTGTATCACCAGGATAGCTCACAGCAAATGATGAAGCCGTTTCCGACAAAGCATAAGCATTCAAAATTTCCAGACCACATTTTTTATAAATCTGCTTCAGCTCCTTACTAATTGGTGCTCCGCCTGACACCAAAAACCTAATTCTATCACCAAAAGCTTTACTCACGTCATTATGATAGACCTCAGCAATACGCTTATATATTAGCGGCACTGCGCCAAGAATAGTCGGCCTAACTTCTAAAAGTTCCTCGCCAATTTTCGCTATATCACTACAAAGATAAATACTTAGTCCTGAAACTAACGAATAATAAAAAATATAAAGATTAGCATATGTGTGATGCAGGGGCAAGAATAAATACATAATGTCAGACATCACAAACTCTGCTCGTCGTTTCAAATATGGCCAACCATAATACATATTTTTAAAAGATAGCTTCACACCTTTTGGTTTTGAAGTCGTTCCACCAGTAAAGACAATTTTTGTACATTCATCCGGGTTATATTTTTTATAATCATTTCTGGCCTCATTTAATTCAGGAATAATTTCGTCAATATTAATTTTCAAAACATTATCTTTTATTATATCGATTTTGTCAGCCTGATCATTTCCAAATAGCACTGCTTTCACACCTAAGCTTTCAACCATGCCAGCCAAATCTTCTGTACTCACTGAAGCAGCAGTATTTACACAAACACCCGTATAAACAGTAATAGCAATATCAGCAATCATTAAATTAGTTGAGTTTTTGCCAATCAACATTATTCGCTGATTCATCAAGCCATCGTCAATTAACTTCGTCGCGAACGCCCGCGCTTTAAACACAAAATCATTAAATTTTATCGCGGAATATTTTCCATCACGTTTTTCAAAAATATATTCTTTATTATTGAATTTTTTCAAATCTTCTTCTAACAGTTTCTGTACATTCATACATCTCCTTAAACTAATGACAATAATTTTTTATAATCTGTTTTAGTATAATGTCTTACGTCATGTGGCAACTTACTAATATATTTATATTTTACCTTGAATCCATATCTTTCAAATAACGCACTTTCAATTTTTTTTGCATGCTTACGTTCAGTACCAAATAAATAAATTTTGTTGTTCTTTTGCAAAACCGCACACTTCCTGTAGTTCGGAAATTTCACGGACAAAAATTGCTCAATCTCGTGACTATAATATTTTTTCCCATTAAAAACAATATAGTAATTAAACTTCCCACGATAATATAACACGCCATTCTCAATATATCCTTTATCATTTGTATCATACCAATCACCATCACGTATTCCATATTCAGATCTTTCATTAATAAAACCTTTAATCAGTGCATTACAACTGACTAAAATCGATTCGTCACCTGCAATTTTAATACTCACGCAATCAAATGGTTTACCTAACGTAGACCGATAATTGTTACGAAGCTCACGAATATAATCAGGAAGAACGACCCATGCCATAATATTACACTCTGTCGCGCCATACACCATAATGTTTTTTGAACTAGCAAACTTCTTCTGAATCATTTCTGCCTCTTGCAAATTAATTGAAGCACCACCAATATAAAGTAGCTTCAACTTCGGAAAAATATTATCCGCCTTAAGCCCAAAAACTGGCGAAGTAATAATAATCGAAATCGGTAAATTTTTAAATGCCTGCAAATGATCATTAATTTTCTTAGCCGAAGCGTTTAAATTAATCTGCGGTAGCACCGCTGTATCACCACGCGCCAGAATCGCAAAAATATAAATAAACGCGGTAGACATAATAACATTACTTTCATCTATTGGCAAATTCTTGTCCATTAGCTCTAGCTGATTAAATAAATCGAGGTGCGAACGAACAATTATTTTTGGAACCCCAGTTGAGCCAGTAGTCGTCGTAAGAAGAGCCGGTACATCATCGGCTATTTTTGGTAGTCTACTAAGTTTAACTTCATCAAACTTAATCCTATCCAAATTCAATACTTCAAGCCCATGTCGAATATTTTTAAACAGGAGATGCAAATATTTTGTTCTATTTGAAACCAATACATATTTTGGCTTAAATCTTTCGAATAGTATATCAAATGTTTCCTGGCGCGCATGAATATCCAAAAACATCACTTGGACACCAAGCTTAAAGGCAGCAATCATAAAAACCGTCAATTCATACGAAACTGTAGCAAACAGAAAAACCGAATCACCAGTCTTAACACCTGAAGTAATTAGATAATTAATGCACGAATCAATATCAGTTTTTAGCTCGCCATATGTTCGCTTCTGAAGGGTTTTATCATAAAAATAAATCGCATCTTTTTCAATATTGTTTAAACAAGCATCATCAAAAATATCCGCAATTTTACTCACTTTTTAACCTCATATATTAAAAGGTCGCGATAAAACCACGCCTTATTTTGTTCAAATAATTTTTGCGATAAGTTTTCATCCAGTACAAAAGTATCATTACGAATATAACGTCTATTTTGCATATTCCAATATAGTATCTTGCTACCATTTTTTACTCGCTTTTTTAGAGTTTCAATATTTTGCCCAAACTCTAAATCACTCATATATTCAAAAATATCCGACAAATAGAAGAAATCATATTTCAAATCCGGTAAATCACCCAGATTACCATGGACCAATTCCAATTTATCAAGATTAGCTCGAATTAGCTTATAGTATTCTGGTTGAAGATACAACGGAAAAGCGTGCGTAAAATTATTATTAGCGATGTAATCAAGATATGGATTCTCCGAATTTTTAGTATGAAACAGTCCGTATTCAACTTTCTTTTTCAAATCATAACTATTATTTTTAACATCATTTTTATCGACATGTTCAAAAAAAGCTTTGTCACGACCGTACTTTGCCATAGATTTGTATCCAAAAAAAATTTTAAAAAGTATTCGAAAACGACGTGTATCAATTTTTCGCACATAAAATTCTTTCTGAGTTTTTAAATTATCCATTTTCGAAAATTCACTATAATTATTTTTACTAGAAGTAGTTGGAATAATATATTTACGGAACAATTGAAAATAATGCTCAAATTTTCCAGTATGTACAATGCCTTTCTTGATAAAATCAATGTGCTCATCAAAATACCGCTGTGCATCCTTAGACATATTGTCGCAGACCTGCTTGTATAGTCCTAGTCGCTCTCCGTCTGTCACGCCCAACAAACATTTGGTCTCATCAAGTGTCAAATTAGCGATCGCAGCAATCTTTAGCTCAGTACAATAGAGCTGTGTTTTATTTACATCAAAAGCATAGATTTTTTTAGGTGATTTTATTAGCATCGCTAAAACATTATCGCCACCCGAGCAAACTACAGCGCCTATTTGCCCCGTTTTAATACTTATCCCATCGAGAGCAATGTCAGTATCTTCCCAAACATTCGAATACCGAATTATATTAAAAACTTTGTCATTTTTTATCACTTTTTTACTCCAATATTTCTATAGTACCATTAACACCATCTACTCGTACAGTGGCTCCGTCTGGGACTTTATCTGTCAAATTCTTTACGCTTACCACCAGCGTCATCCCCATTTCACGCGCAATCACTGCCGAATGCGAAAGCATGCTACCGTGCTCAATAATAATCGCTTTCGCCATCGGGAATAATGTGGTCCATCCTGGATCAGTACGCTTCGCCATCAAAATACGATTCTTCACATCTGCGTTATTTGGATTGGTGACATATTTTACTTTTCCTATCACGACCTTACCACCACCAGCCGTGCCAGTCAAAACCTTCTCACTATTTGGCTTAATCTTTGCAAAGATCGGCAAAGCATTTTCAGGAACAATGTCTCCATAGAAATAAATTCGGTCGTACACCTCTTTTTTCGCATTTGCGTAATAAAGAGCTTTTCGCGTCTTTATCAATTCGTGCATATCGATTTTTTTGTTTTTCGAAATATAATCAAAAATTTCGGTTTTTTCCAAAAAGAAAATGTCACGATAATTGTCAATTAGCCCCTCCTTCTCAAAGTTACGTCCAATACTAAGGAAAATATTCCTCACCACAGAATAAATATACGTTCGTCTAAGCCTTAATGATTCACGATTTTTAATAAAATACTTCGAAAGTTTAAGCAATTCTCTAATTTTTATTCTAGCCACTGGCGATAAACCTTTATATAGTTCTTTCTCATCATCTATCGAATGTTTCTTGTGTTTCACTTTTGGTAGCTCCGGCATTTCTAAATATTCAGAAATCATTTCATAGAGCAGATTTGGATTTTGCTGCATAGTCACAGTTTCAAGCTTTAGTTCATCCATTGTACGTGGACCATATTTATAAATATAATCTTGGAGCATTGCATCAAGTTCTGAATATTTCTTTACATTTTTCCAGTTTTTTTTATGTCTAAACAAATCTGACCATTCTACATTCTTCTTTATCTTTTCAACTATTTCAATCAAATCCGTAGTCTGTTTAACGCTTTCCACGCCACCTTCGTTCGCAAGTACTCTGCTAAGTAGTTGCTCAAAATTATCTGGTTTATATTTTTTTAATAGCTCCGTCAGTTTGCCAAACACTACCATCGTACCCATATCGTTCGAAATCGGCGTCACAAAATCATCTAAAATATTCTTTTCAAGATCACTATAAATCTCAACCAATTCTTTGTTAGAATATTCATCAAGCGACTTATTATAATACGCACCCACAACTTCATCAAATCGTTTAATAAATTCCTTGCTGAGTTTTTTCATTCTCGTCATTCTACTTAAAAAACTCGCATATATTTTTATTCGACGCGTATTCTCCTGCGCCGCTGTTTCACGTAGAGGCGTCTTCACCCCCATCATAGTTTCCATGTATTGTTTATTCTTATTATAGCCGGGATATAAGGCTGTCATTTTATACCAACCATTAAGTCGGTAATAGATTTTGTTCTCAAAAAAGAATAACATGTGATCAAGGTCATATGCAATTGATTCAATATCTTCTTCTCCAATGTAAAAGCTTCGCAGAGTTTGACGGTAAATCTTACCGTAAATTTCCCTTGCAAATGAATAAGTTAAATCCGAAGTTACGCCAGCATAACTTTCTATAATATTAGAGTTGTCCAAGATTGTCCGTGGCTGGTCTTTATCAACATATGAATAATTCGTAATTAAACGACATTGCAATACATAAACCTCATCATCCTTTACACAATATTCAATATCCACACCGCGACGCGGCTTATAGCACCTTTCAATTTTTAATGCTATCTCATTTAGCTTCAAAACGGTTGCGTCACTAAGTTTTATCGACCCTTTTTCATTGCGTTCAATAATTTCACCCAAACAGTCCACCGAATAATCAGTACTATCATTCTTGCCGGATACTAAATTCTCACCAATCCCTTTCACTACGCTGATCACGGTTTCATCAGTGTTATTTGTAACTGGATTAGTCGTAAACATTACACCAGAAAAGTCTGCATTAACCATTTCTTGAACAATGACCGCAACACCAATTCCTGAATTAATTATTTTATTGTCAGCACGATATTTCATAATACGTTTAGAAAATGCAGAAATATAACATTTTTTTACCGCTTTCAACAACTCATCCACATCGTTTCTTATGTTAAGATACGATTCAAGCATCCCAGCAAAACAATATTTCTCGCCATCTTCATCACTAGCACTAGAACGTACGGCAAAATTCGTTTCAGGTGAAAAACATTCACCAATTATCTCCGCTAGCTCTTCACGAATACTACCATCAAATTCCGACGTCTCAATAAGGGCAATAATCTTTGCATCATTCTCCGGTTTATAGTGTTCTAATAGCTTTGCATATTTTTCATAATTATTACCCAAAAATTTTTCGAAACATTTTCTCGGCAAACACACCCATCTTGGTACGTTAAATCCACTCTTCTCTAAGTGACGCAAATTATACGCCTTACCACCCACTTCATTTAAAGACATTTTATCATCAAGATCATAAATCATTTACGCAAACTCCTTTTATAAATTGCATAAATAGTCGAAAGCACCAAACACACGCCACAAGTCACAGCTAATTTCCAGTCCACCATATAATCATAAATCCAAACAAAATATAAAATCATAAGAGAGCTCATCAAAATCTCTAAGTACTCACAAATAAATTGAAACGAAAGCATATATAAGACAAACAGAATTGATACTAAACCTTTCCATTGAAAACAAGCGATGTTGAAAATTACAAAAGCCGCATTAAATACAATCGCCATTACAATATTATCTTTGTGATAAAACATTTCTTTATTGTGCTCAATGTCATATTCCCAGTCTAAACAATTATCAATATACCGTAACGAATAAAGTTGCAATAAAGTAAAAATCGCAAACTGCCAAAAACTAAATCCGAAAACAAAATAAGCTACCGCACCGGACACTAAAGCCACAAAAGGATACGAATATGTCTTTTTGTTAATGAAAAATTTACAGATTTTTTTAAATGATAACGGTGATGGCCCTAGGGCTTTCTTTTTTAGCTCCGTTACATTCGTCCTAATCATTCTTTTGCTATTACTTTGCAACTTCATTTAAAGCTCCTTTCTAAATAACGCATAACGTTTTTCGTCAGATTCATACTGTTTGTCAAAACGTTTAAAATCTGGTTTTTGTTCGCACTGAAAATGATAAATCATATCATTAAAGCCCATCTGTTCAACAAATCCAGAACCATAATATAATAGTGCTGCAAATATTTGTTGGTTTTGATATTCTTGTTTCACGGCACTAGTTTTTGAAATAAAATTATCTGCAAACGGGTTTCTATATCCAAGCGCAAAACCAATCGCCTGGCCATATTTATATGCAACAAATAGCTGCGCATCAATTTTCCTTATCCAAGACAAATAAAACCTTTCAAAATATTCAAACGGCAAATCGTAATAAAGCCACGCACCTTTAAATGCATCACAAGAAATCTCATAAATCTCGCGCGCTTTCAATAATGCCTCATTGCCCTCAAAGTGCTTAAAATCAAACCCTTGTGCCTGTTTTTTTTCATAGCTCTTTTTGCCAAGCCCATAAAGAGGATTATGAATCTTTACCCGCGCGCTACGATAAGTCAAAAACTTACTATAACCCAACTTCTCCAAATAGTCCACATAGTATCTTGGGTTGTTGCAATCTGGAAACAATTTCATATCATAACGATCTAAAGCTAAACGATAAGAAAACCATGTACAATAATTAATTGGGCCAATAATATCATTATAACCCATCTCACGCGCTCGTTTTTCAACACGCTCAAATAGCTTCTTTACCGTCTCATAATCTTCTGGCAAGTCAATAAACCCAAAAAGACATGGGTGATCAGCTATTTTAGAGTTAACAATCAAATAGGCCTTCGCTTTATCCTCCTCAAACAATTCCGAATAATCAGCTAATTCTAATATTGCTAATTCCTCATTCATAAACAAGCCCTCAAAACTTTACGTACATTTTTCTCGCATCCACTGGCTAGCTTGTTGTGATTTTTTTTACTATACGAACGAAAAATAGCTAAACGATTAACTACATATTCCAATGCATTGAAACGCATTCGTCTCGTGAATTCCTCATCACTAATTCCCTTTTTAGTTTTATTTACAAGCTGCTTACGATAGTAACCAATTACTTTTCGGATTTGTTCAAAAGTACAATTATCATCAGCTGTCGTAAATAATAATTCAACTAAATCATGCTCGGGATTTTGGAAACAAGCCAACTCCCAATCATAAATAATTATTCGTTCATCAATAGAAATATTACGAGGCGTCAAGTCATTATGCGTCAAAGTTTGACAATCCATCACTTTCGCATATTCTTCATCTATATGTTCGATAAAACCATTAATAACTTCTACTAATTCTTTTCCGTACAATTTTACATTTTCGTCATAGTAATAATTAAACAACGCACGCAAAGCGCCACGAGAACTCCGATAATCATTTGGTGTATAATAATTTAACCTCATCTCTCGTATTATTCTTCGATTATTGTAGTATTTAGCATGAAAATCCGTTATCAAGTCGATAATCTTATACAAATCGCCAAAAATAACCTCACGACCTCGCGAGAATTCAACCATTGCCAGTGATACTCTCTGTCCATTAAATGACTCGCACGCCCCAAGGAATTGCGGTAAAGCGCCACTTAAAGAACCGTCAACCTTCTCATAAAACAATTTTTCACGTTTTCTCCCACTATTAAAACCAAAAATACGATGTCGCATAATTATTTTTAGAAAAATATCAAAACTCGGAGAAAGTAAAGTTGCCCCGAACGGTACGACCAAACTATTTTTATGTTTTATCACGATATGATGATTCTCGCCATTAGTATCAATTACTTTATAGAACATTACCGCATGTTTCCCAGAAAACTTACTGGAAATAGTATCCACTTCATCAGACGAAAACTTCTGAAAGTTTTTATACTTTGGAAAAATCGAACAAATTAACTTTTGATCAGTCATTATTAATTTAAACCAGTATTTTTGATATTGCTTTCCCTTAATTATACCATGTGTCATAACTATGCCCCCATACCTTTGTGCTATAATAAACATAAGTAATATAAGGAATTATTATGCAAGGGTTATTAACCACAACAAACGTTCATTGTGATCCAGGGCCATGTGAACCTACTATGCTCTTAAATGCCGCACTGGTAGTTTTAATTAGTACATTATCAATATATTTTGTTGTCTTCTACACTCTATTTATTATCGCCTGTTGGCAAATTCTAAAAAAAGCCGGAGAAAAAAGCTGGAAAGCCCTCATACCACTCTACAACATGTATCTAATGTTTAAAATTGTTGGTATGAAAAACTGGTTCTGGGGCATGATAATCCTCACTATCATAGTTAGTACCATCACGACCGTTGATGGGTTTGTTGGCCTTACTTCCATAAAAGACGTCGATACGCAAACCTTTGATTTTCAAAGCCATTTAGTCACTTTCGTTACCTTGCTAATTAATTTCTTCATTAATATTTACGTATTATGTGTTTATGGCTGGCGCACCTCAAAGATATTTGGTCACGGGAAAGGTTGGGCTGCCGGATTAGTTATTTTGCCAAACGTCTTTTGGCTAATGCTTGGTTTTGGCAAATCTAAATACAACAAAAAAGTCCTCAAAGAATTTACTCAAAAACACAAATAGACTAAACGTAAACTCACAACAAAAAAAACAACACAGACAAAGAAATTAGAATGTCGCTTCGCTTCATTCGGACTTTTAAGGGCTTCTGGCCTAACTGAAGCCGGGAAACCTATAACAATGACAATAAAGAAGATAAATGGAATACAATGTCGATGTTATAATAATAGCTAAAGTATTGGGCAACTATAACTTTAAAAGGAGATTTTTATGACACTACAACTGACCAACGAATGGGATAAAGTATTCAAAAAAAGTGACAAAGTAAACCACAAAAAAGTTTCTTTTAAAAATCATTTCGGAATTGAGCTAGCGGCGGACATATACACACCAAAAGAAGCAAGCGGCAAATTACCAGCAATTGCAATCTGTGGCCCATATGGAGCTGTCAAGGAACAATCGTCCGGTTTATACGCCCAAACACTAGCCGAACGTGGCTTCCTCGCTTTAGCTTTTGACCCATCGTTTACAGGTGAATCTGGTGGCGAAACCCGTTACATGACCTCTCCAGACTTAAACGTAGAGGATTATCAAGCGGCTATAGACTATTTGTCCAATCTGGACGAAGTAGACCCAGACAAACTAGCCATCATTGGTATCTGTGGTTGGGGCGGTATGGTGCTCCATACCGCTTGTCTCGAAACACGCGTTAAAGCTGTAGTGGCTAGCACAATGTACGATATGACTCGTGTAGCTGGAAATGGCTATTTTGATGCCGACGACAGCAAAGAAGCTCGCAAGAAAGCTCGCGCCGCACTCAACGATCAACGTACAGAAGACTACAAAAACGGTCATTACAAACTTGCCGGCGGCGTAATCGACCCAGTTCCAGATGACGCACCTGAGTTTCTCAAGGACTACCATACATATTACAAAACACCACGTGGTTATCACAAAAGAAGCCTCAACTCCAACGATGGCTGGGCTATTCAAACCAACGGTTCCCTTGCGAATACACGAATCCTCACCTATGCCAACGAGATCGACACGCCAATCTTGATTATTCATGGCGAAAAAGCTCACTCTCGCTACAATAGCGAAACAGCCTTTGATATGATTACCGGCGAAACAAAAACCAACGGCGTCAAGCCAGAACCATACACTGGAGTCTATCCACTCGGAAGCACCAAAATCGGCAACAAAGAACTCTACATCGTAAAAGACGCATCACACGTCGATCTATACGATAATTTCGACAAAATTCCATTTGACAAAATCGAAAACTTCCTAAAAGAAAGTTTAGAGATCTAAATGAAAAAAGAGCTAAAAATCTCTATACCAATCCTTATCGTCATAATCATTTCTGTTATTGTTACAACGATCATAATGAATAATAAAGAACCAGCAATAGACCCAAATCTCACACAAGAAGCCAGCCAGCAAAACGATAACGAGGAAAACCCCATGAATGAAATATTTGTTAATCTCAATGGACAAAAACTCAAAATTAATCTAGAAGACAATTCAACTACATCAGCTTTGATTAAACTATTACCGTTAAGTCTTTCAATGAACGACCTAAACGATAATGAAAAATACGTCTATCTAGACGAATCATTACCAACCAACACTTTTAGTCCAAAACATATAGAATCAGGCGATGTTATGCTCTATGGCGATAATTGCCTCGTAATCTTCTATAAATCATTCAGCACAAACTACGACTACACCAAAATTGGCCAAATCGATAACCTACCAAATTTAGGCGATGGCGAAGTCTCTATAAGTATTAGTACGGAATAAAAAGATGTATAAAGATACCCAAACGAATACAATAATTGGACATATCAAAACTGAGTATAGTGCTGAGCCAGAGTTTTTGTGGCCCGAACGCTATCCAAGCTACGCGGTTTTTCGTCATAAAGACAACAAGAAGTGGTTTGCACTAGTCGCTACCATATCTAGCAAAAGTTTAGGACTAGAAGACGACAAACAAATCGATATCATAAATCTCAAGTTCGACAAAAATCAAACCTACGACTTCGCTGAAACCAGTGACCACATCTTCCCTGCCTACCACATGAACAAAAACAATTGGATCACAATCCTTCTCGACGGAACTTTGCAAGATAATCTAATATTCGATTTAATTCGCAAAAGTTATCTACTTTCAGATAAATAATAAACCATTATCGATACAAAATACCAATCAATACAATTCGGTGGTATAATATCTTTAAGTACGTATCAATATTATGTCCTTAGCGCGATACGGAAATTAGTCTTTAT
>CAMVCL010000011.1 GCA_947165975.1 uncultured Candidatus Saccharibacteria bacterium
TCACTCCCGCCGGAATCTCGATGGGTTGTTTTCCGATACGACTCATATCTTTTCCCTTTTATGTTAATATCCTAACCATTATACCACAAATCTATCAAATATACAAGCAAAATCCCCTGTCGAAACAGGGGATTCTAGTATTATGATTATATTTCTATCTTCTACGGATTAAATATGCGAAACTCACAATCGATGTTAATAGTCCTACCGCTACAGCAGTAACAATTGCTGCACTAACCGCAGAAGCACCCGCCGCAGTTACGGTACCAGTTTCTGGAGTAGCTGCATCAGTCGTAGCCGATTCATCAGCACCATCCACCCCAACTACGCCGTAGGTTGAAAAATGTGTTGTCGTAAATTCTGCAAAATATTTACCACCTTCTGAGATCAAAGTTGCATTAAACCTTTCGACCTCATTACCTTGTTCGTCAAAGTTAATTGCCACTACCCCATCAAAAGCTGCTAATGCTTGATATTGTGACTCGTTAAGTTCGATCCTAACTTTTACTTCGGTATCACTTACTGCAATCTTATTACCGTCTCTATCCCACAGACTCACGTCAAAACCAGCTACAATATTACCGCCCTTATCATCTATTTTTAGACCCTCAAACTCGGTATCGTCAAGCGCAGAGATTTCGAATACCGCTTTACGATCAGCTAGAAATTCCTTTGTGAAAATAGCCGAACCAGCCACTACGTCAGCTTTGGCTACATCACTCTGCATTTCGCCGTTTTTTTGCATGTCAATTTTTTTCGGATAAATCGTATAACCAGCACCTTCTTCGTTTACATCAGGCTCATAGCCATCTACTACAACATCCTCATCTGGTTCAGTGGTAAAGACACCTCCTTTAATTACTGGAGCTACAGCAACATCTTTATAAGTAAGAGCCGTCTTACCAGAATGCTCATTATAATCCTCTACGAAATTTCTACGATCATCATTTGATTTTTGCACATCTTCCTTGCTAGCCGTCTTAAAATCTCCCTCAAAAGTACCTCCGTTAATCGTCAAAGCCCCGTAAGTATCATAGCTTACACTAACTTTTTGTTTAGTGTCTTTATCAGTATAACTAACATTAGTTTGTTTACCCTGCTGTTTGAAGCCATTAATAACGGCGCCATCATTAATTATCAAACTATTACTCACAGAACCTGAATAAACCACTCCGCCTTCCAATTTGGCTCCCTCACCAATCGTTGTAGCACCAGACGTAATCTTTGTTTCGCCTTTTACTGTTATATCAGTTAAGGTATTCTCGCCGCCTTTAATCTCTAATCCTTCATTAACTACGACATTTTCCAGTTTAATCGCACTATTTGTGGAGACACTTTTAACTGTAATTCCGGAGATAGTACCAGTAGCCGTAGTAGAACTAAGGCTTAAAGCGCTAGTCCCAGTAGTATCAAGTATCGCATTACCAGAGATATCAATCGATGCCGCTCTACCAGATGGAATATAAAGAGCTGGTCCCGAAGTCTTAATCTCGCCACCAGTCATTTTGAATACTGACCCATTTGCATTAGCATCCACGCCATAATTCATGGCATGAGTACTTTCTTCGTGGGTTAGAATCTTACCACCACTCATTTCGAAGGTTGCACCAGCACCTTTTAAATTAACGCCGATGCCTTCACCGTATCTACCATAAGGCGTATAGATATTACCACTTTCCAAGACTGTCTTTGCGCCAGCTTCAATTCTTAATACCTCAGGGGAAGCATTACCTTTGTGATCATAACGCAATGCCCCGCTCTTGTCACTACTAGAGTCCTGGATTGTCAAAACCGTACCGTCACCAGTCACAGCTATTGTGGTATTACCTCCAGAACCACCAGAAGTACTCGCCGTGCTTAAAACATGACCATTCAAATCTAATGTCATCGAACGATTAATAGCAAGAGACGGGACTCCTGAAACTTGAACATAATGAACAATGTCATTATTTAACCTAATCTTATCGTTTGTTTTTATTGCCGCTTGCAGATCATTGTATCTTAACGCATCAGTCTCACCCTCAGGGACAGCAAAACCATCGCTATCGATGGTATATGCAGACGCATCTTGAGTAAGACCTGGCGCAAGGATACCGACCCCGCACATCAAAGCAGCTACCGAAGCAGCACAAGTCAGCTTATTTTTAACCATGAATAACCTCCGTTTTTATATGTTTTTATTATACCGCTCATGTTCATTTAACTCAAGTACTTTTTACGGTTTTAGATAGTTTTCCACCAAAAATCCCCTCCTTCCGAGGGGATTAATGCTCTACCTTTTTATTATATCATACTTATACTATTTTGTCAATTTAGCTTCCTTACGTCTACCAAAGACGGCCAATGAAGCTCCCAAGATTACCGTCATCGCTCCGCCAATCATATTCACAGTCCAAGCACCCTCAGCCGTACCGTCATTATTAGATTTTGTCAATTTACCCGTCTCTGGCGTCTTCACTGGTGGTACCTCACCGCCACAGCCACCTTCCTCGCATGGATCAACTACTGGTTCATGCATATTAACGAATATAACTGTATGCATACCACCAATTTCATCAATTTGCTCATAACCTTCCGCATCTAGTATTTCTTCAGCGTAATATTCAATCTCTTCGGCATTCTTATCAACAACTGGCAATCCTTCAAAAGTGTACTCCCAAATATCACTTCTCTCTAAACCCTCTGGTAATTCCTCATCTTGAATCTCGTTTTCGGACGATAATTCCTTAGTTTCAACCACTTCACCATTTGCCAACAGATTAACTGATAAAGTTTCTGGGCGAATACCGTCCTTATCATGTTCGTCTTCCCAGATCTTAATCACATCATAGTAAGTTGTATCAACTACATATTTGTTATCAATCTTAAATTCAACCTCATCGTTCTTACTAACTGTTTTTTCTACACCATCATCACCGCTTACTGTTAAAGTAAAATGTTCAATCTCTGCATTGCCTTCTGTAACTGTATAATCACCAGTCGGAATCTTGGCATCTACTTCACAAACAATCTTGTCCTCAGAAGACGTACAATCTTCGCCCACAGTGAGGGTCATAGTACCATTATCACCAAAGTCTTCTGGACCTTCAATAGTAAATGTTACATCCCTCAATACACTCGCATTTATACCTGAGAAAGTCTTAGTAATTATTAGAGATTTAGCTAAGCTTCGTTTGTTTACAACAGTAAGCGTCAAATCTTCTCCGTCCCAAACAAACTTATCGCTACCATCAGTCTTTTCGAACGTACATGTCTTCGTGTAGTAGTTTGTCAGCGTATCTGAGTCCGCAGCTAACGTACTCGTACAATCAATACTCACTGTAGCAGAACCTTCTACTTCGTCATAACCTTCCTTAGCCTCATATTCACTAATTTCATATTCAAAGCTTTCTTCTGTCTTTGCTTCATCCTCATCTTCATCTGTAGTAGTAATTGGCACCTCTACTGTAATCTCACCACTTCTATTAGTTTTCTCTTTGTCATCATTGATTTCAAAAGTCACTCCTGACAATGGTTCGTATTCTTCATCGACTTTTTTAATTGTAAATTCGCTTTCTCCATTATAATCAATTTGCGTCTTTGCAGGAGTCCAAGTGTTAGTTACTTCAAACCCTTCAATACTCTTAACCCATTTTCCTTCAAGTGTTTCACCATCAGCTTTATAAACTACAATTGTACTCTCACCCTCACCAAATGCAGTTTCACCAATTTTCGACTCTTGTACGGAATAAACAATTTCTTCACCATCTGCATTCTTATAAAGATCGGTAAATGTATGAGTCCATTCATTGTTCTGACCAGCCACAATGCTTGCTGTATCAATTACTTCACCATCAGCGAGCAATTCCACCAAGACCGAACCTGGTCTCGCTAGCTCATTACCTTCACCTGCCCAAATCTTTTTCACTGTTATATCATCGTGCATTTCTGGTTCATGAGTATTTGTAAAGGTGAACACGCCATTTTTCATTTCGCCACCATCAGATTCATAATCATCACCTAAATCTTCTTCTTCAGCACTATATTCGATTACTTCAGCATCTTCGTTTACTAGTGGCAACCCAGTCCACTCGTATTCCCAATTGTCACCAGTTAATTCCACTGGATCGCCATAGGCTTCACCATCAGCAAGCAGGGTAACTTCTAGCTCATCTGGGCGGACACCATCTCTGTCCGAGTCATCTTTCCAAACTTTCTTAACCTTAAACGAAGCAGTTTTAAATGGTTCATAAATATTCTTAAATTTAAACTCTGCAGTTCCACCTAGTGCAACTGTCTTTTTAATCTCTTTACTGGTTGGCTCACTCGTATAAGTAAAGTTATCAATGTCTGCATCCTTTTCGGTAACTGTATATTCACCAACTGGAAGTAAAGTCTCCGAACCATCAATCGTACATACTAACTTACTACCAGAAATTTCACATTCATCATCACCATTTCCTACCGTCATTTCAGTAAATCCTTCAGGACCACTAATGTCGAACTTAATCTGGCTATTCTCTTCGAAAGCATTTGCTGAAATTCCTTCAAATGTTTTCTCAATCACTAATTCATCTGCAAGAGCTTGGTCGGTTACAAGCAGAGTCGAATCATCATTCTGCCAGACATAACCATCAACTGAAGTTTTAACTGTAAACTCAAAACTCTTAGTGTATTTATTAACCAAGTTTTCGGTGTCGACTTCCAAATCTAAATCAGTTGTAGCCTCCAAAACTTCCGTACCCTCGATAATGTCATAGAAATCTGGAGCATCAGTTTCTTCAATATTAAAGGTATATTTATCTTCTGGTTCTTCAGTAGATGCTGAAAATTCAACTTTTACTGTGCCATCATTTCCAGTTGTATAAGTTTCATTGCCAACCGTGAAAGTCACACCAGCCAATACCTCACCAGCTTGATCGGTTTTCTTGATATAAAATTCACCTGCACCAGTATACTCCGTCTTAGCTGGCGTCCAAGTATTTGTTACTTCCACACCTTCACGTGTTGCTACCCATTTACCTTCCAAAACATTACCATTATAAACGTACAATGTATTATCAGCATTAAGACTACTATCATCAATTTTCTTTTCAGTTACAGTATAATTAATCTCTTGGCCACCTTCATTCTTGAAGCCTGTAAAAGTTCCGGTCCATTCTGAATATGATTCTCCTTGCAGAGTTACAGTCTCTACTGTATCATTTTTATCATTTGAAACTTCAACTGTTACAAATCCAGGAGTTATCGTTGGCAAAGCCCCAGCCGAAGTATCCCATTTCTTTTTAATGGTCAACGTTACCGTATCGGGAACGTGTTTATTAGTAATCACGCCATTATTATTTGTCATCGTATAACTATTGTCACCACTAAATTCACTCCTACAAGTAATACTTTCATCACTTCCACTACAGCCTCTCGCTTCAACTACCTCATAATTAATTTCCGAACCGTTGCGATACTTTGGCAAGTTTTCAAAACTATAATCCTTATCCTTGGTGTTCAAGTCTAACGCTTCGTACGCCACATATTTATTGCCATCTTTTACCGCTACTGCCAAATCATTATAATTCTTTCTCAACCCATCTCTATTATTATCATCATCCCATGTCTTATGAGCCTCAACTCTAGTCTCCGCGTAAGTGTTCTTAATCTTAATGTCTATTTCATCACCATGATTCTCGGTAATCGTAAATTTATTGCCAGTGTACTCTACCAAATAGTTTTCAAATTTCATCTCACTTTCATCAACTGCACCAGTCTCCGTGATTGTATATTCAGTTCCAATCTTAATAGGCATTGGTACTTTTACGACGTTATGTCCACCAGAACTGACTTTGTAAGTTTTATCACTACCAGAAATCTTAAATTCATATTCTTCATCATCTCTGGTCGTTTTGTTGCCATCTTCGTCAATAATTACCAATTCCTTTTCCACATTCAAAGCAAATGGTTTTGCTTTCGGAATAGGAAACTCGCCTTTTTGATTATCGTTATAAGTCAGCACTGCACTCTTGTTCAAAGCATAGAAACCATCCTCTGGTGTCTGCTCATAAACACTTTCATCCATCTCAACCTGATATGAAGTTTCTGCTACGAATACGTTACCTTCAAGAGTAAATTCAGGCGTCCATTCAATCGAAGTTTTTCCAGTACCACTAACCGTCACACCATGTCCCATTGTATCTTCAACCGAAGCACTTTGAATTAGTGACAAAATGTTACCACCAATTTCATTAAAGATTCTTGTAAGTTCAGAAGGAGTTGCCGTATAGTGTTTGTCTGGGCTTGCGATTGCATTCAAAATCGGTGTACCAACCACACCAGCATCAAGTGCAATTGTATATAAATCACCAATATTGCTATTCTTAAAGTAACCAGCCTCAGCAATAGCCGAATTGCCATGATTATAGTATTTTCCGCTTGTACAGTTGCCCCAAAAATCGGTCCCACCAATACAATACCTTAAGTTGCTACCATTTCCTACCGAACCAGTAGCGGTATAATTAAACACTGATTGATCAACCTCTGAACTAGTTTCAAGCGCATTTCCATAGGCAACGAAGTTATTGTTATCGTTTCTAGCAGATGCCGTAAAAGACACGCTATAAGTTGGCTCACCATCCGAAAGAAGAATCATTGTCTTAATATCGGCCGTAGAAGTTGCAAGTAGTTCCGCCGCCATATGAATTGCTGATTGTGTATAAGTTCCACCATTCGCATTCAATCTACTTATTGCGCTTGAGACTGTATTAAAATTATCCGTAAAACTAGTATTAGTACTTGCAGAAGAGGCGAAAGAAACTACAGCCACTCTATTCGTAGTATTACCACTGGGTAATAATTGTTGAGCTAAAGAATTAGCTGCATTTTTTGCTGCGGTTAATCTACCGTCATCACGCATGCTACCAGAACGGTCAATCACAAGAACTGTGTCTGATGTTTTTTCTGTCTTAGGAGATTCAATCCTCAGCGTAACTTCCCATTTATTAGCATATCCAGGTACACTTTTTACGGTTTTGAAAAGTTTCACGCCATCAGCTAAAGTTACTGGATCAGCATTTTTAATTGTCGGATCATCTGCATCCGCCATTACTGGTATTACTCCCCCAAGATTATATCCCACCATCACAACTGCAAGCACTACACTAAACAGTCGCTTTAGTTTTGATTTCATATAAAACTCCTTCGCTCTAATAGTTTTGTTCTAATCCTACCACGTCATTTTATAGAGGTCAACAATAAGCATAATAAAACATCAAAAAATAGCCCCGAAAGGCTATTTTTTGTTTTATGCTTACCAAACTTTCACGAGTACTTCACCGCCAAGTCGGTTCTTTTTTGCTTCACGTCCAGTCATAATACCCTTGGAAGTAGAAACAATAACTAAACCACGTCCAGATTTCACGGTTGGCAATTCATCGGCGCCAGCATAGACGCGACGACCAGGTTTTGAAACTTTAGTAATCTCGTTGATCTTAGCTTGCATACCAGGTTCATTGATGGTAACTTTAAGAATACCTCGTGGCTTTTCATCAGTGATTTCAAAGCTAGACACATAACCATTCTTTGCCAAGACTTCCACGACACCAGCCTTCAATTTAGAAGTCGGGACTAGAATTTCATTTTTACCAACCATCACAGCATTACGAATACGAGTGATGAGGTCTGCAACTTGATCTGTAGATTGTAATGACATATTCTCTCCTTTCTCCTACCAGCTACTCTTAGTTACACCAGGAATTTCGCCCTTAGAAGCCTTTTCCCGGAAGTTAATACGTGAAAGACCAAATCGACGCATATAACCGCGTGGACGACCGTCCAAAAGGTCACGATTCTTTAGTCGAGTTGGCGAGCTATTGCGTGGCAACTTCTGAAGACCTTCAAGGTCACCAGCTGCCTTCAAAGCGGCTCGTTTATCTTTATATTTTTCGTACATCTTGCGTCGTTTTTCGTCGCGAAGCACTGCAGATTTCTTAGCCATACTACTTTGCCTCCTTCTCAAACGGCATTCCGAAGAGTTCTAACAATTTTAGACTTCCTTCCTTTGAACCATTTTTAATAATAAAAGTTACTTCAAGACCATGCAAAACTGAGGCATCCTCAAAAGTAATCTCTGGGAAGACAGTCTGCTCTTTGAGGCCTAGACTGTAATTACCTTGCGCATCAAAAGCCTTGCGTGAAACGCCATGGAAATCGCGTACATGTGGCAATGCGATGTTGATCAAACGATCCACAAATTCATACATCTTATCATTGCGAAGAGTTACGAGATAGCCAACTGGTGCACCCATGCCTTTACGAATCTTAAAGGTCGCGATCGACTTCTTAGCAAGCCTTGAAGTCGGCTTCTGACCAGTAATCTTCGCAAGTGTGAGTTCAACAGTTTCGGTAAAACGCTTGTCTTCACGCTTTTTACCAACGCCAGACGAAACAATCACCTTTTTAAGTTCAGGTACCTGGTTGATATTATTCAAACCGAGTTCTTTTTCAAGTTTCGCCTTCAGCTCCTTATTGTAGAGCTCTTTGAGGCGTGGTTGTGCTTTAGCTACAGCTTTAGTAGCCTTGGCAGCCGTTTTCTTTTCCGCCATTATTTAGCTCCTTTCTTGCTTTTAGCGTCTTTCTTGCTAGTCTTTTTTTCTGGCTTTGCCGCTTCGACTAGCTTCAAATTAGACAAATCAATACCAGTATGAATAGTCTTCTTCCCACCAGCTGGGTTCAAATAAGACTTTTTCATATGGCGCTCAACCAAACCGATGCCTTCAAGCATAGCTTTACCAGCTCGGCGGTCAACTTTCACGATCTTAGCTTCCGTACCCTTGTGGTCACCAGAAATCACTAAAACTTTGTCGTTAATCTTCAAATTCTGTGCCATTTTAGAGTACCTCCGGTGCTAAGCTGATAATCTTAGTAAATCCAAGGTCACGAAGTTCCCTAGGGATAGGACCAAAGACACGTGTTCCTTTCGGAGTCTTATCGTCGTTAACAAGTACAGCAGCATTTTCATCAAAACGAATGGTTGAACCATCTGGACGACGAATTGGTTGACGCGTACGTACAATTACCGCACGGACTACAGCCTTTTTCTTAATGTTGCCAGTTGGAGAAGCATCCTTGACTGAACAAGTAACGATGTCGCCAACTCTCGCATAACGAGCACGAGTACCACCAAGTACACGGATTACTCCGAGTTCCTTAGCGCCACTGTTGTCAGCAACTTTTAGTCTACTTTCTTGCTGTATCATTATGCCTCCTCCCCTTCAGCTTCCTTCACTTCTTCAGCTTCAGCAGCTTTAACGGCCTTTTCAGCCTTAGCGATTTCATCTGCGCCAACTTTCTCCGGCATTTCAATCGTATGTACATCTTCTTTAAGTTCAACCGTGCCACGTGCCTTCTCGATAATCTTTACCAAAGTATAAGCCTTGGTTTTTGAGACTGGACGAGTCATAGTAATTTCTACACGATCACCAACTTTAGCTTCATTCTTTGCATCATGAGCAGTATACTTACGAGTTTTCGTATATTGTTTGCGATATAGTGGATGTGTTTCACGATTCGCGATGGAGACGGTAATGGTCTTATCGCGCTTATCGGAAGTCACGGTTCCAATTAAGGTATGTGCCATTTTACAACTCCTCTTTCTTTATAATTTTACATTTTACCGGCAATTTGTGTGAAGCGAGTCTAAGCGCTTCACGTGCCTGCTCCTCAGTCACATCAGCAATTTCAAACATCACGGTACCAGCCTTGACTTTAGCAACGTAAAACTGTGGCTCACCTTTACCAGAACCCATTTTTACATCTAGAGGTTTCTTTGAAACTGGTGTGTGTGGGAAGATTCGAATCCAGATCTTACCACCACGCTTGATATAACGAGTGATTGCCTGACGGGCAGCCTCAATTTGACGTGAATTAATACGCTCATTATCAAGCGACATCAAACCAAAATCACCAAAAGCTACAGTGTTACAACGAGTAGCCACGCCAGTATTTTTACCTTTACGAACCTTGCGGTGTGCAAGCTTTCTTGGAATCATTATAGCCATCTTACTTTTCCCCCTTATAGATCCAAACTTTAACACCTACGATACCAGCAATGGTCGGAGCATGATGACAATAAAAATCAATGTCAGCTCTCAACGTATGTAGAGGCACCGAACCCTCAATAAACTTCTCTCGACGTGACATTTCTGCGCCATTAAGACGTCCTGCCACCTCGATACGTACACCTTTCGCACCGGCATTCATAGATGACTGCAAAGCCATCTTGACGGCACGGCGGAAATTCATACGCTTACCAAGCTGGAAACCAATGTTCTCAGCCACAAGCTTAGCATTAAGTTCCGGCTTTTTGACTTCTTCGACGTTGATCCGAATTGGACCTTCAACGATTTTTTCAAGTTGCTTTTTTAATTCATTGATACCTGCACCCTGCTTACCAATCACGGCGCCTGCCTTTGCAGTCAAAATCGTGATAGTAGTAAGATTGGCGGAACGTTCAATGTTTACTCGCGCGATAGTAGGACGCGATTTAAAACGCTCTTCTACAATCTTGCGAATCTTGTCGTCTTCCACTAGCCAGCGACGGAAGTCTGCCTTACGAACAAACCACTTTGAAGACCAGTCTTTACTGACTTGGAGACGGTAAGAGATGGGATTAACCTTCTGACCCATATTACTTTTTCTCCTTTTTCGCCTCTGCCTTGGCTGGTTTGTCAGCCTTCTCGGCAGTTTTCTTAACTTTCTCTTCGCCGGCGACCTCGACGAATATATTACTACTTATCTTCTCATAAGGAAGCGCACGACCACGTGATGCTGGTTTGTAGCGGCGCATTCTAGTACCACTAGTTACAAAGATACGGGCAATCCTTACTGTCTTAGGATCGATCGAGACCTTTGAATTATTTAACAAATTAGCATTCGCGGATTCTACGGCTTTCAAAACAGCACGAGCTGCACGACGTGGAGTATGCTCCAAAATCACTACTGCATCTGCAACATAGCGATCACGGACCAACGCTGCAACTATGTTAGTCTTGCGCGGCTGGCTATCAATACCTTTTTCATATGCATGTGCAAAATGTGTATCTGCCATAATTAATTTCCTTTCGCCGCAGCTGCTTCAGCTGCTTTCTTGCCGCCATGGCGCTTAAATTTACGAGTCGGCGCAAATTCGCCAAGCTTGTGACCAACCATGTTTTCCGAAATAAATACAGGGACATGTACTTTACCATTATGTACGGCAATAGTACGGCCAACCATTTCTGGCGAAATAGTAGATTGACGTGCCCAAGTTTTAATAACAGTACGGTCTTCGCTGGAAAGTGCGGCGATCTTTTTCGCGAGTTTATAGTCTACAAATAGACCTTTCTTAAGACTCCGAGACATTATTTCCTCTTTCCTTCGTGGCGACTGCGCACGATCATTTTATTAGTTTTCTTATTGTGACGAGTACGATAACCCAAGGTGAGCTGACCCCACGGAGTACGCGGCGCTTTACCCGAACCGTGACGACCACCATCACCACCACCATGTGGGTGGTCTGTAGCGTTCATCACGACACCACGTACGGTTGGACGAATACCCTTACGGCGACGTCGACCAGCCGCGCCGATCTTCACATTTTGATGCTGAATGTTCGAAACGGTACCAATCGAAGCCTCACAGGCAGTTAAAACCTTACGAACTTCACCTGATGGCATCTTTAAAGTAGCATAGCCATCTTCCTTTGCCATTAGCTGCGCAGAAGCACCTGCAGCACGTACCATTTGTGCACCTTTACCGGGTGTCAATTCAACAGCGTAAACAAAAGTACCGACTGGGATATTCTCAAGTGGCATCCTTGAAGAATCTTCAACCTCAATCTCATTGCCAGTCTTAAAAGTTGAACCCTTCGTCATTTTGGTATCAGCTAAGACATAGTAATAAGTACCATTTTCGTCTTTTACTCGAGCGATACGAGCAGAACGATTTGGATCGTACTCAATCTCTTCAACAGTAAAAGTTAAATCTGCTGGTAACTTGTAAGTCACCAAACGATAGTGACGTTTTACTCCGCCACCACGGTGTCGTACCGTAATACGACCTTGATTATTTTTACCCGCCTGTTGCTTTTTTGCCTTAAGTAGCGATTTCATCGGCTTATTTGTCGTAATCTGATCAAAATCCTGCGTCGTTTTTTGACGCTGCGCCGGTGTAATCGGGCGGTAAGCTTTAATCGCCATTACTCATTCTCCTTCCCTGCATTCTTGTCAGCCTTCTTGGCCTTTTTATCGGCCTTAGCTTCCTTTGCGCTGGTTTTATTATCTTCTGGCTCATCGAAAACCTTGATCGAATCACCATTCTTCAAACGAACATAGGCGTACTTCTTATCCTGACGATGAGTAATACCCGGATAAGCGTGTTTGCCTTTACTATATTTAGTCTTTTTACCATTACGGATCAAAGTTCTAACATCAGTAACAGTCACGTTGAATTCTTTTTCAACTAAACGTGCAATCTCTTGCTTCCCCATCGAACGTTTTACTGGAAAAACGTAGATACGATTGGTCTGTTCAAGATAACTCTTCTCAGTAGCACGTGGTTCCAAAAGGTGAAGCTGGATATTAGTTTTATCATCTTTAGCCATCTTACTTCTCCTCTCCGATCAGCCACTTCTCTGTAGCCTTAAGTGCTTCTTCTGAAAATACGACTGCGTCCGCATTCATAATATCGAAAACATTAAGATAAGTTGCACGTACTAATTTAACATTCGCTAAATTGTTAGTCGAGCGAAGAATCTCTGGGGTCTTCTCAGCGACAACCACTAAAACATTCTTGCCTTCAAGCTTCATATCTTTCAAAACCTTAACCGCAGTCTTAGTTTTGCCATCAAGTTTTACAGCCCTATCAAGAGTTAAAACCGCTTTATCGGCATTCTTCATACTAAGAGCTTGGCGTACAGCTAATTGCTTAGAACTACGTGATAATTTCTTGGTGAAGTTTTCATTACCAGTACGACCGAACGCTACACCACCATGACGCCAGATTGGGTTGCGAGTCGAACCAAAACGTGCACGACCAGTACCTTTCTGCCTCCATGGCTTTTTGCCACCACCACGTACTTCACCACGCTTTAAAGTCTTAGCATGAGAGCTGCGGGAATTGGCCAAATATGCGTCGTAAGCGAGTTTTACGAGCTCATGATTTTCTACATTTAGACCAAAAATGTCTTTATTTAGTGTAGTCATATTACTCCTTTCCCTCCACGCTTACAATTCCCTTGTTTGGACCAGGCACTGCACCTTTTAGACCAATCAAGTTCTTTTCAACGTCGATATAAGCAACTGTAAGATTCTTTACGGTTACTTTATCATGGCCCATACGACCAGGCATTTTCTTGCCCTTAAAGACTTTCTGTGGATACATTGAGCCAATAGAACCAACACGACGAATATTACCTTTAAAGCCATGAGTGTTGCGAGATTCGTTAAAATTATAACGTTTTACTGTACCAGCATAGCCTTTACCTTTACTAGTACCAGTTACTGCGACCTTGTCGCCTAATTTGAAACTTTCGACCGTAAGGATATCCCCAAGCTTCACTTCTTCAGGAATCTCTTCGATACGAAATTCCTTCAGAATTTTAGGACTAATATTTTCACCAGCCTTTTTTGCGTGGCCAGTAACCGACTTGCTCAGATTCTTACCCTGACCGTAGCCCACTTGCACAGCATTATAACCATCGGTTTCGACAGTCTTTATCTGAGTCACCGTGCACGGACCGGCTTGAAGGATCGTGACTGGAGTCACAACGCCATCTTCACCGATGATCTGGGTCATACCAATTTTGGTGCCGAGAATGACTTGCATTCTATTCCTTTCCTTTATATTGCCAATTCCGCCTCTGTACACCAGGCAGAATCTTTCTCGCAATTTTTTAATATTTTTACATGTAAATAACTAGACTTTTAGGCTGGTTTCTACTAGTGAAATCTAAAAGATTTCGTAGACCTCTCCTTATGTCTAGATAACTCCCAAATTATAGCACACTTTTTTCCTCTTGCCAACCCCTAAAATTAAAAATCCCCCTTAGTATTTAAACTAAGAGGGCAATGTAAAAAAATAATACTAGTGACCGTTCTCTTTGAATCTTTTCTTCATTTCTTCTTCGCTGCAATCGCAAAGAATCGAATAGACCTTAACAGCCTTAGGACTCGACGAATCTGGCTCAATACGCTCATTTACATGCACGCTGAGATTATACCATAAAATCTCAGGTGCCCAGAAAATAGCTTTTGATTCCAAATCTTTAAGTTCTGGAGCCGCTTTAACAATTTCACGCAATACTTTTCCAAAATCTCTTTCTTTCTTCATAATAATTACACCTTCCTATACATTTTCAAGTCGAACGTTATTAAAGTTCTCATTGGCCTAAAACCAATGCGGATTACCTATATAATATCATAAAAACAAGAAAAAGTCAATACTAAAAAACTTTCGGATAATTACAAACTAATTTATCGACCCCGTCATCCCGAACGCAAACTAATTAAATAATAAACCCCGACATATCATCGGGGTAAATAATTAAGTATTCAGACTATAACCTTGCGAACCAAGCATTTCTTCGATAGTCTTTATTCTCTTTGGGCCAGCCAAATAGACTTGCGAAAGCCTAATCTTAGATATCCTAGAAAGATCAAGCATTTTATCTTGATTTTCTTTGTTTAGTTCACTAAAATATAATTCCGAATACTTGTCGAGGATCCTTTTGATGCTGTAACGATATTCATCATCTTCATGATGCAGATAGTAATTGTTTAAAAACCAATCCACAGATACAATTGGTGATTCTGTAACCTCCATAACCTCAATCTTTTCTTCCTGATTTGTTTTTTCCGAAATATTTATCAACGGCAAAAGGAAGTTTTTGGTATGGAGATTACTAACATTTTCTCCCATAATAGTCTTATATTCCGTTTTACTAACCAAAACGCGAATCTCAATATAACCATCAATATCTTTTTTACTAATCTTCATAGAAACCTCTCTGTCAAAGAACCAAGCAACCAAAAAGCTTCCTCTATCTAATATTATAGCATATTCATATACATAAGTCAATAATCACAACATCATATTAATTTAACAAATTGTCCCAAAGAATAGTATATTAACTAGATAATAAAAGGAATACAAAAAACCTATAAAAAATCCCTCGACTAATTGTCGGGGGATCTTGGATTTTAGGATTTAAAATTACTTAACATCAAACAACTCATTCAGCCTGCTATAGATATCACCTCCCTGATTCAACAGGTTTATGCTAGCCAATCTTAGAATTTCCTCTTCCTGATCACTGAACAGATATTCTCTCTCCATCTTAAGATAGTATTCCACATACTCTGCCTGCCATGGAGGCAAATTCAGAGACTTGATAATGTGAAGAATAACTCTTCCGCTCTTTTCAAAATCATATGTTTCATAAATCTTATTAGACACATCTTCATCAGGAGCAAACCATCTATCCCAATTCCTAAGTATCCACATGTCACAGTCACCTGCCCCCATTTCTAACAGCTCCTTGAATCTGCGCTCAACGCAACAACTTGCATACCCACGCAGATAACCAAACTCTCTCCTCATAAAACCCGAGAGTTGATCTTCAAGTATTTCGTTAGTTCCATCCTCACTTGCATCGTATTTTCCATTCCGGACAAGATAAAGCAGTTTTTCTTCAAACATGTCACTATTATCAAAAATATCTTTCAAATCTTTATCGGCATCTTTCATAAGAAAGTACATAAGGTCAGACGAACCAAGGCAAAATCTTTTCTCTTCATTATTTAACATATTTACCCTCCCTAAATATATTTCATCCTAAAAATTTGTAATGTGCTTGACTAACTATAAGTATAACCACTATATACACATATTATAGCATGCTTATGTTAAAAAGTCAACGCCTAAATAACATTATCTAGATAACTGTCAATAAAGCCATCGATCTCGCCATCTAATACCTTGTCTGGTTCTTTTGATTCATACCCCGTACGGGTATCCTTCACTAATTTATAAGGCTGGAGTACATAATTTCGTATCTGTTGTCCCCATCCTGCTGATTCACCGGCTCGAAGCTCTCCAATCGTTTCCGCATGCTGTTCTAATTGCATCTGCACCAATTTACCCCTTAAAATTTCCATCGCCTTTTCTTTATTCTGAAGCTGTGACCGTTCATTTTGAATTGCTACCACCGTATTCGTTGGAATATGCGTAATTCTCACCGCTGAATTGGTCGTATTCACCGATTGACCACCATGTCCACCAGCGTGATATACATCAATACGAAGATCCTTATCATCAATTACCACCTCTGTATCCGCCTTAATCACCGGCAATACCTCTACTAATGCAAATGACGTCTGCCTTAAATTATTCGCATTAAACGGTGACAACCTCACCAATCTATGCACCCCATGCTCAGATTTCAAAAACCCATAAGCATTCGCACCGCTCACCTCATAAACAGCAGTTTTAATACCCGCCTCTTCACCAGAAACTCGTTCCAAACATACCACCTTAAAACCCTTTTTCTCAAAAAACCTTAAATACATTCGCTCGAGCATCGAAGCCCAATCCATCGCTTCCGTACCGCCCGCCCCAGAAGTAATTCTAATAATAGCATCGTGGCTATCATATGGCCCCTGGAATCTTAATGCTTTTCTTAAATCCAAGCATTTAGACTCCATCGCTTCAAGCTGGCTCTTTATTTCATCTTTCAAATCCTCATCAGATAACTCAAGGAGCTCTTTCATGTCAGTAATCTGCGTTTTTAAAAGTTCCCAGGGTTGCACTTCATCAGAAAGGCGCGCTAATTCTTGGTTCTTTTCAGTCGCTTTTGCAACGTCTTTCCAGATATCAGGCTCCGCTACCTGTTCTTCTAATTCTTTAATCTGCTTAATTTTCTCTTCTATTGCTAGTTTTTTATATAGCTCAAAAAAATCCCTCTCAAGTTCAGATATTTTTTTTTCTAGCTCTTGCATAAAATTCATTATAACATAGAAAACCCCCGACCATACAGTCGGGGTTTTCGGGGGGGGGTACTATCTAAAACATGTTTCGAAGCGCCACTTCAAACTTCTACGTTTTTCCTTCAATTTCATCTTGGCAAATTTTAAATCCATCTCAGACACGTCAGCAAACATGTAATCCATGTACATAATATCACTCTTGACGGCGTCAAACTGCTCCTTCGTTAGTTCGTCTTCTAAGATATCCAAGATCAAACGAAGCCTATCATAACAAAAATCATAAGTCTCATAAACCTCATTCGAATAAAAATAAGGCATACAGATCCTTCTGTCCGCCAAGCCAAGTGGCACAGCATAATTCTGCGCGAAATATTTCTCTGGATTTTTAAAAAATTCAATATCAGGCCTGATAAAACCTTCGATTATTAGTGCCTCCTTCACTTCATAATAATAGTCCATTTTCTCATACCACATCTCAGCGGTCAGATTTCGCTTATCTGGATTGATAAAATCCGGCAAGTTACTAAGCAAAAGGTCGTTCCTGATTCCCAAAATCAAAGTATCAAGATTAACATTCTGAAGGTTATAGTAAGCTTCTCTACTGATACCCAGATCTTGAAGAGTTTTTAGCTCTCGCGTACTTCTACAATAGTTCATAACAACACCCTCCTTATTAAAGTGCTTTGCATAAAAAAACAACGTTACGTATATTATACCACACTTTTCGTAAAAAGCAAATCATCTTCTAATCAAAGAAACCCCCACTAGGGGGGATCTCTTATTGAGTCAAGTACCAGGATAGGTCTCTCGAATTAAATTCGAGACGTACCCGTTCCCGACCGACTAGAACGTCGAAAATGTGAAGCGCCGTCTCGCCCGCAAATTTAATCTGCGTAGCAAGTAGTTCTGTTATTTCGGTTTCGTCTTCTCCCCGTCGCCTAAAATTTAGTGGCTGACATGGTGTCATTTCGTAACCGAACAGAGCCATCACCTCGACTCGTTCCATTGTATTTTTGTTAAAGTTTTTCATAGTAAGACTCCAATTAAATTATTAAAAGAAGTCATCTATGTGAGCCTGATTTATTGGCTCCTAGCTATAAGCATAAATGACGATACTTACAGCCTTAAACTTTTCTCATTGCCAGTGACCGAAGTATAGCATGAGTATCTTAATTATATCATTTTTTAGAAAACAATAGAATAGCCCCTCCATGTTGAAGGGGCGTAAAGAGGTATTAACTTCCTCATAAAATGAGGAAGCAAATTAGAGCGGAAAACGGATAACCTCCATCCCACTGGGTACAAAATCTTCTTTTATATCTGAAAAGACTTCGTCGGTATCATCAATACCAAGTCCAAGCACTATCTTCATGAGCTCATACTGCCAGTTTCTCATTGCCTTTGGAATTTTAAATCCAGAGATTAAATCTTCAACCACTTTCAGCCATTTATTTAAAGCCTTTGGGTCAGTACGAAGCATCTCAAACTCTTCCCAAGTCATTAAGAACGGAGAATGCACACTAACCAAAGCTTCATAGGCATAAATCCCGCCTTTATATGGTTCTTCGCGCAAATCTTCGGCACACCGAACGATATATCTATCGTCAGTCTGTTCCTTGTCGGTACTGTGAATTTTCCCAACTATCTGGCATTCCAAAAATCTTCTGCTATGAGCGAAAGATGATTCAATATCTGAACACGTCGTCACGTATAGAACAGCTGAATCGCCTTTCTTGAAGTTTTTCTTGATAAGTATACCCATATTCAAACCCTCCTTCTAAGGTTCTTCCGAGCTACAACGGACTGATTCTCAAAAGAGAATAGTTAATATCTTAGTATATAAAATACAAAAATGCAAGCGTAATTATATAAAAAATCAACTATTTACAGACTATTCATTTGGCAAACTATCATTTTTATGTTAAAATATTTTCTATGATTTGGGATGAACTACCAAAACCATTTTTAATCTTAGCACCAATGGAAGGCGTCACTGATATTATGTTTCGCCAAGTTGTAGCACATGCCGGTCGCCCAGACCTATTCTTTACCGAATTCACCAACGTCTCTTCGTATGCTTCTGAAAAAGGTCGCTGGAACGCTTTAGAGCGTCTCAAAATAGCGCCTAGTGATACTCCGATTATCGCTCAAATTTGGGGCAAAAATCCTGAGCATTTTGCAGAAACCTGCCAGGCTCTTGCTTCACTAGGATTTGCCGGAGTTGACCTTAATTTTGGCTGTCCAGATAAGCATGTTAATAAAACTGGTGGTGGCGCTGCCATGATAAAAACCCCAGATCTTGCAGTGGAATGTTTTAGAAATGCTGTCAAATCTACCGACTTACCAGTTTCTATTAAAACTCGTCTCGGCTGGAGTAATATTGATGAATTTCGCACTTGGCTACCAACTTTGCTCAATGAACACCCTGCCGCTCTTACTGTACATCTTCGTACCAAAAAAGAAATGAGCAAAGTCCCTGCCCACTACGAATTAATCCCAGAAATACTAGAACTACGCAATAAAATCAGTCCCAAAACCAAACTTATCATCAATGGCGACATCAAAGACCGTACCTATGCACTAAAACTACACGCCAAATATCCTGAGATTGACGGTTTTATGATCGGCCGTGGTGTCTTTCAGAATCCATATTGCTTCACGACCCACACCCCCACTCAAGCAGAATTGATGGAGCTTTTGCAAATGCATTTGAATTTATTTGAAAAGTATACGACCTTCGCAGATATTGAGGAACATAAAGGCAAAATCTCAGATTTTGCCGCCGAAGGGGCGAAGCAATGTGATAAAATCGAAGATTATCACATTGCGAAGCTTCCGAAATCTCGCGAAGGTCGTAATCTAATTCCCTACGAACCTCTAAAGCACTTCTTCAAAATCTACGTCAACAACTTCCCTGGCGCCAAAGAACTCCGCGCAAAACTAATGGAGACCCACTCCGTCGCCGAAGCCCGCAAGATCCTTCAAGGATAAAACACCGATCCTATATCTATGTTATAATTAATCTTATGAAAATTGCATTACTTGGCTACGGTAAAGAAGGCAAATCCGTAGAAAAATATCTCAAAGAACGTCATCAAAACGTCGAAATTGATATTTTAGAAAACTTTGACCCAGAAGAAATCAAGCAAAAAGATTTCTCATCGTACGATTTTGTCTTTCGCAGCCCTTCTGTCCCGCCACTCCATCTAGATAACGAGACATCTGTAACCAAATATTTCCTCGACCATTGTCCATGTCCTATTATCGGCGTTACCGCCACCAAAGGCAAAGGTACCACATGTTCCTTTATCAAAGCTTTGCTCGACGCCGAACAAAAAGACGCCTATTTAGTTGGTAACATCGGCGTTCCTGCAATCGACATTCTAGATAGTCTCACAGAAGAATCCGTCGTAATTTACGAATTGTCTAGTTTTCAACTCTGGGATCTCCAAAAATCCCCTCATATCGCCATCGTCGGACATCTAGAACCAGACCATCTCAATGTCCATAAAGATTACGAGGATTATCTAAATGCCAAAGCAAACATCTGTCGTTATCAATCTACCAATGACTATTGTATTTACTATCAAGAAAACCCCGAATCAACTAGACTCGCAACCGAATCAAAAGCCCACAAGATCCCATATCCTTTTGACATCCCGACCGAAATCCAAAATGCCATTACTATTCCAGGTGAACACAATAAAAATAATTTCATTGCCGCATTAGCTGCTGTAGCTAGTTATAAAAATATATCACCAGATGAATATATCAGAGATTATCAAACCACGATTCTAACCGGCCTGAAAAATTTCAAAGGCCTACCTCATCGCCTCGAATATCTTCGCGAATTAAATCAAGTTAGGTACTATGATGACAATTTTTCTACTAACCCAGCATCCACTCGTGTCGCTGTTAATGCCTTTCCGAATGATAATCTCGTAATCATCGTAGGCGGACGCGACAAGACCGACAATGAAGATCTACCCGAAATCTACGAGATTCTACAATCAAAGAATATCAAAAAAATTATTCTTCTTGGTGAATCTGGTCATGAACTTGCCAAAAGATATCACGACGATAGATTCATAATTACAGAATCTCTAAAAGAAGCCGTCAGTACCCTAAAAACCGAATCTGAAGCTCTCGCCCCCTCAGTCGCCTTAATGTCTCCAGCCGCAGCCTCTTTTGATATGTTTAATAATGTCTATGACCGTGGCTCACAATTCAAAAATTTAATCGAGACTCTAAACTAGAGATAAATGCCTTCTCGGTAGAAGAAACTGCCGCAAATCCTTTAATCCCAGATCCAGCAAATTCACGTGCTAGCTCAATCATCCTAAACTTATCAAGCGATTTTATGATATTTGCCGTATTATCATATTTTTCAATTGTACCATTGGTGAAATACCCATCAGCATAATAGTCAGCAATTTGTGCCGGAGTTTGCGCTCCCATCTGTAAACGACCCAAAGCATATGACTTAGCCGCCAAGAAATCCATATCTAAAATTTCTCCATTCAAAGTCTTCATTAGTTCCGTCTGGATTAATTCAAATAATTCCTCAGCGTTTTCGATATTCACTTCCCCATCAAAATCCCAATACGAATTATGGGTATTCGATGCCACCGAAGAACCCATACCATACACCAGACCACGCTTTCTAGCTGCCCCAAATATTTTTGAATTCGTCGTACCATTAAGAATATGGTTCAAACAATTCATCGCAAAAACTTCTTTCGAATCTAAATGTCTAGGAGTCACCAACGAAAACCCAAACGTAATATTTGAAGCATCTTTTCGTCTAATTGACACCGCCTCAGAAGTATGTAAATCGGTCTGTGGTATCTCAAATTCACGTCCTTCTTTCAAATTCCATTCTTCTAACATTCGCATAATCTTACGCTTTCGACCCCGAATCCTACCAGCGATAATAAAACGCATATTAGAGGCCGTGTGTGTCCGTCGATAATGTTCACGAATATCTTTTAACTCAATATTTGAAATAGTCTTCAATCTATCTGACAGATCTAATACATCTTCACCTACCGCTTGCTGTACTCTCGGCCAAAGCAAACGATAATAATCATTCATGTATCCAGTCAATTCCGAACGTACATTTGCTTTCTCGGATTTTAGTTCATCTTCATTAAAGCGCGGTTCACAGATTGAGACCTGCTGCAAGTCCATGATACGTTCCCATTCAAAATCCGCACATTCAGTCTCATAACAAACCGAAATATCCGAAGTCCAAGCATTATGATAAGCCCCGTTTTTAGTAAATTCCGCCTCAAAAGCCTGCTCGTCTTTATATTTAGCGTTTGCTCCAAATGCTAAATGCTCAACCACATGTGGAATTTCATAAACATCCTTATTTTTGGCATAAAGCATCCCAGCACGAAACTGTATCCGTGTAGACATCACGCTAGCGCCAGGAATATCAATCAAAAGCCCTTTAGCGCCATTTTTTAAATTAATCTCCTCAACTGAATGCTTCATTTACCTCCTGAAAATTGACAAAATATCACACTTATGCTATAATAATAAGTATTGGGATTATTTCCTTTTTTTGTTGGATTTTTTCTTCTTCTTTTTCTTAGATCCAGATTTTTTGCTAGTTCTCTTAGGTGCAGTTCTACGACCAGGAGTACTCTTTTTAAATTCCTCGTCTAAGTTACGTTCACCCTTAGTAATCTCATGTACACCACGCTCGGTCTGAGATTCCGCCATCTTAGTAAGCTCAGATTCATATTCTTCACCATCGGTTACGTCATCTGCAGCTGCTTCAGCTGGCGTAATAGAAAGCAAGATCTTTAGAACCTCTTCGCGCAGATTTCTCTGCAAACCATCAAACAATTTTTGCGATTCTGAACGATATTCTACTAACGGATCCCTCTGTCCCACCGAACGCCAATGAATCCCTTCGCGCAAATGTTGCATATTTTCAAGATGTTGCATCCATAAAGTATCAAGAACTTTTAGGTAAACTTCACGTTCAATTTTGCGCATAGTTTCATCACCGAATTCTTCTTCTTTACGGTGATAAGCTTCTTCTACCGCTTCAAGTGCCATTCTCTCACGATCTTTTTCCTTACGAACCAATCCGATACCATGAATCAATTCATCGTCAAAATCAAATACAGCTTTGAATTCCGCATCGAAATTCTTATTCACACGCGATGAAAATTCAGTTAGCATCGCCACTTCTTCACGCATCAAACGTTTAATCTCGCCATAGATATCCTCGCCTTCTAGAATCTGCCGACGAATCATATAGACAACCTTACGATGACGATTAATTACGTTATCGTATTGCACCACATTTTTACGCGAATCAAAGTTAAATCCTTCGATACGTTTTTGAGCGGCCTCTAGAGTTTTTGAGATAGACTTTGTTTGAATCGGAGTATCTTCGTCCACACCCAATTTCGTCATAATCATCTTCACTCTATCACCCTGGAAGATTCGCATTAGATCATCTTCGCAAGATACAAAGAATTGAGTCGTACCAGGATCGCCCTGACGACCGCCACGACCACGTAACTGATTATCAACTCGCCTTGAATCATGACGTTCTGAGCCAATCACCACAAGACCACCTAATTCCTTCACTCCTTCACCAAGCTTAATATCGGTACCACGGCCGGCCATGTTAGTCGCAAGAGTGATTGCGCCCTTTTCGCCAGCCTTTGCGATGATCGCCGCTTCGCGCTCATTATTCTTCGCGTTCAAAATCTCGTAAGGCAAACCAAATTGATCCAAAT
This sequence comes from uncultured Candidatus Saccharibacteria bacterium, assembly GCA_947165975.1. Lineage (GTDB taxonomy): Bacteria > Patescibacteriota > Saccharimonadia > Saccharimonadales > Saccharimonadaceae > Nanosyncoccus. Next base: position 23,753 of record CAMVCL010000011.1, read on the forward strand.
AGTTAGCAATTTCTTCGTTATTGGCAATTGAACCAGAACCAACTAATACTGGTTGACCCTTCTCGTGATATTTTTGAATCTCTTTTGCGATTGCTTTTAGCTTACCGGCTTTAGTCTTATAAATTAGATCATCCTTATCAACACGAATAATCGGTTTATTTGGTGGAATCTGTATCACATCAAGAGCATAAATCTGTTGAAATTCTTCTGCTTCGGTAAACGCTGTACCAGTCATACCAGACAACTTCTTATATAAACGGAAAAAGTTCTGGAATGAAATCGTTGCTAAAGTCATCGACTCCTGTTTGACAGCCACGCCCTCTTTAGCTTCTATTGCCTGATGTAAGCCTTCATTATAACGACGACCTTGCATTAAACGACCAGTATGTTCATCAACGATAATCACTTCGCCGGAATTAGTTACTACATAATCCTTATCGCGCTTAAAGACGATCTCGGCTCGTATTGCTTGCTCCAAATGATAAACCAATCTAGTATTCTTAGTGGAATATAGGTTATCTACACCCAAAATCTTTTGAACTTTTTCGATACCTTTATCAGTCAGAGTTACCGAACGGCGTTTCTCATCAAAGATATAATCTTCTGGTACCAATCTCGCTGCAACTTTAGCAAATTGATAATAAGATTCTGGGTTATCGCCCGCAGGCGCCGAGATAATCAAAGGTGTCCTTGCTTCATCGATCAAGATTGAGTCAACCTCATCTACAATCGCAAAATTCAAATCACGTTGACGCAAATATTGCACCTCAGAAGCCATATTGTCACGTAGATAATCAAACCCAAATTCATTGTTAGTGCCATAAGTAATATCTGCTTCATAAGCCTGACGGCGTGTACATGGCTTCAAGTGAGTAAATCTCTCATCATCATGTTCATCATTTTCGTATTCAGCATCATATATAAATGAAGCTTCGTTAATAATCACACCGACCGAAAGACCTAGGAAATCATAGATTGGGCCATTCCAACCCGCATCACGTTGCGCCAAATAATCATTGACAGTCACCACATGTACACCACGACCAGTCAAGCCATTCAAATATGCCGGCAACATCGCTACCAACGTTTTACCTTCACCAGTTTTCATCTCAGCTACGGCACCTTCATGTAAAACCATACCACCGATTAGCTGAACATCATATGGGCGAAGTCCCAAAATACGCTTCGAAGCCTCTCTCGCCACAGCAAAAGCTTCCGGTAAAAGTTCATTTAAAATCTTCGTATCATCCACTGGAGGACGTTTTTTGCCGGTTTTATTGATTCCTTGCTCAGCACGCTCTGTTTTGAGCGCTTTTGCAATCTTTTTCTTAAAGATCTCGGTCTGCTCTTGCAATTCTTCATCGCTCATCGCCTCATATTTTGGCTCTAATTTAGTAATCTCTTGTGCACGTTTCCAAAGTCTGCGCAAAATTTTCTTTTGAGCATCACCAAAAACCCCCTGTAAAAATTTCGTTAGTGCGGTCTTATCCGCGAGCTTATCACTCGGTTTCTTCTCTTTCTTAGACATATAACTCCTAGTAACTACCCCCTATTTTACCACACTATTTCCTTCTAATAAAGAGGTTTTTCAAGCTTTTTCGCTGACGATGTGGTTGTACCTCAAGTTTATAACGACGGATTTGCCCAGTCAGTTTAGCCTCGACCAAATCAACTCCAGCAAACACATTAGTACATTCATCACGTGCCGCCAAAACTTTGCCACCTGTCACGTCCATAGCTGCCGAAATCTCATATTTATCATTCTTCCCTTTACCAATTTCTGACACTACGACCTTACAGACCACATCTTTCTTATTGCGTCGTGGCAGATACTTATCTAATTTACCAAGACGTTTTTCGACATATTTCCTAAATGGCTCTTCAACCTTATAACCATTACCACTAATATCGATTTTTTCAATCATTTTAGATCTCCTCTCTATTATTTAAATATGGCCTAAGCACCTCTGGTACCTTTAATTTACCTTCCGAAGTAGCATAATTCTCCAACATCACCACTAATGCACGTGCCAAAGGAATCGCCGTCCCATTCAAAGTATGCACAAACTCCAATCCGCCATCCTTGCGACGTACTCGCACATTTACCGCACGTGCCTGAAAATCTGTACAGTTGCTACAGCTAGTAATTTCCTGATATTTTTGGTTTACTGGTGACCAATATTCCATATCGTATTTCTTTGCTGCTGGTGCCCCCAGATCTCCTGCAGCAATATTAACTACATGGTAAGGAATACCAAGTCCCTGCCAAATCTCTTCTTCAATCGCCAAAATCTTCTCATGCATCTCTTTAGATTTTTCCGGCAAACAAAATACATACATCTCCAGTTTATTAAACTGATGTACCCTAAACAAACCTCTGGTATATTTACCATATGTACCAGCTTCCTTCCTGAAGCAGGCGGAATAGCCAGCATAAAGAAGTGGTAATTTATCTTCATCAATAATTTCATCCATATGATAGCCCGTCAAAGGCATTTCAGCGGTAGCAATCATCGCCAAATCTTCACCTTCAATATAGTATTCGTCCGATTGCTCAGAGCTACGCGGATTAAAGCCACATCCCTCTAATACTTTCGAAGAGACCATATCTGGTACAGTCATATAAGTAAAACCGTGCTCTAGCACTTTCGAAAGCCCATATTGCAGAAGTGCATTCTCTAGTAGGGCTAATTCACCCTTCAAATAATAGAACTTCGCCCCCGCCACCTTCGCGCCACGCTCAAAATCCACCCAATCGCGCGATATCGCATAATCCAAATGATCAACACCTGCAGCGTGATTTTCACCCCATTTTTTAATCTCAACAGAATCTTCTTCACCACCTAGTGGCACATCATCAAATATTATATTTGGTACGGTTTTTAGTTGATCGTTTAATTCTTTTTCAACTAAAGAGAGCGCCTGCTCTTTCTCCGATAATTTTTCTTTAATCTGTCTACCTTCAGTGATCAATTCTGGCGTCGGCTTTCCACCTTTCATCTTAGCCGCAACCTCATTACGCCCTCTTCTTAACTCTTCAACCTCAACTAAAATCTTTCTACGTTCGTCGTCTGTTTTTAGAACTTCATTTACATCAATTTTATAACCTTTTTCTTTTGCAGATTTTTCTACGAGCTCAAGATTCTCTCTGATAAACTTCACATCTAACATAATACCATTATAACACTAAATACTAGATTTTACGAGTAGACCTTTTGATATATTTTATCCCAGTTTTCCAGATTTACATCGCCCGGTCGTACATTTTCGTCTAGACCGATTTCAGCAAAAATATCAAGCATTTCTTCTTTGGATTTCAGTCCAGCTAAATTATGTATCAATTTCTTTCTGGGACTAACAAAACCCCGCCGAATCAACTCAAATACTTCATCTTTTATTATTGGTTTACTTAGAGGTTCCATCACGATTACTTGAGAATCTACCTTTGGTGGCGGAGTAAACTCGGCTGCGACTACTACCGGTCCAGCAAAAACATTGGCACGATTTTTTACAAATAACGACAAGACTGTCTCTTTATTATTCAAGATTCTTTCAGCAACTTCTTTCTGAATCAAAAGCACTACTCTTTTTGGTAAATACGTAGCTGTTAAGACTTTCTCAATAATCGGACTGGTAATATAATATGGAATATTCCCAGCAATCACATATGGCAAATCAATATCACTAAAGTCATATTTCAAAAAATCAGCATTGACAACCTCTAGGTTTTTCCCCGGAAAGGATTTTGGTAGATTATTAGCCAGCCTTTCATCAAACTCTACCGCCACAACTTTTTCAAATCGTTTTAAAAGCGAAGAAGTCAAAGTACCGAGTCCGGGACCAATCTCAATACAAGTAGATATTTTTTCGGCAGAATCATACGCGCTCCCCTCAACCCCCATCAGAGATAAATCTGCTATTTCATCCAAAATAGCTCGGTTTTTTAACCAGTGTTGACCTAAAGATTTTTTAGTACCAACCATGCGCGTACCAGAAGTTACTTGCTCCCTGCCAACCACCATAACGATTCACATAGCCGGCCATCCAACGAATCTGCGTGATCGGATTAGTTTCCCAGTCTGCACCCGCTGAAGCCATCTTTGAGCCCGGTAACGCCTGGGGGATACCATATGCCCCCGAAGAAGCATTCCTAGCATCAACCCTACACCCACTTTCATGATAGATTAAGTCCACTGCTGCCGCCACGTCTGCCTCTGCAACCCCAGCTGCGCGTACCCAATCCGCACATGTCCCGGTAGCTGGAGGTAAAGAACGCTTCGAACCAACCGCCGTTACGCGTGCCACTGGTTTCCTGATAACTTCCTCTGAGATCTTCTTCCTAGAAACTTCTTTGTTGTCTATATAAAATACTTCATAATTTACACGTTTTGTACCTACTTGCCCCAACTGACGCACCTCAGTCTTACCAGTTTCGAGGCTAGGATCCGCCACGGTCTCTTCACCGAATGGGATCTCTTCTTCTTCGGTGATCGTACGTCCACCATTTCTTGAGATCTCATATATATTAACCAACCCTGCTTCTAAAAAGTCTGTATTTACTACCATTTCAACTTCATCGCCATCATAAACCGTTAATCCAGCTTCTTTCACGATAGTTTTGGCATCATAACTCGCCGACATTACATAGCGTTCCGTGTCACCGTCACGCACTACGACTGGTCTTGCTCTGTATATATTAATAAAGAAATTGTCGGCATTAATTTCGCTATCCAGTCCAGGATCAACAATATCTCCATCATTAATGACAATATCAGCTCTCTCTAAAGCTTCTCTAACTGTTCTAGATTCAGTACGTACGGTTAATTTTTCACCGTCATCATAAAAGGTCACATACTTGGGGCCAGAACCATCATAAAGCACGCTCTCTTCGCTATCTGCAAAAGTTGAAACATCAGCAAACTTCAATAAATAACCCAAAAAAACACCAATTACAAGAATAATCGTTACAATCAAAATCCGATTGAACTTTTTAGAAAGTTCCATACCCTAATTATACCACACTTACGTTTAAAAGTCTATCAACAAAAATCCACCCAGAAAGAGTGGACTTTAACCGAATAATTTCTAGGCGGATAAGGTTATACATTAACTTAGCCAAAATAGCTCTACACTCTCCACCCGAATGAAGACATCCGCCTTTACAATGTTTCATTCTAAAATGAGCTAACAAATCCCTAAAACCTGTGCTCTTTCAGTTCAGGCTCCTCTCAACGTCTGGACTCAGCCCGAACCTAATTTTATTTTAGCATAGGCTCATTTCGTGTCAACCTTGTTTTTTAAAAATCTTTATGTCATAATATTTTTTTAAATTTTACAAAATTACAGAGATAAAAACCAAAAAACCGAACACTTCTAACTTGACAATCACAAAATATATTTTTTATTATATTTAGAATATTATAATAGTTATGGTATAATAGCCTACATGAATTGGAGGAAATGGCTCGACGAGTTTGTGCTCGCTACAAAAGGGATCATACTATCAACCAAAGAAAAACGTTTTTGGTACGGTTTTATTCCTAGTTTTATTCTCTTTGGCATGTTAATGAATTTGCTTTCGGGTGGATTTACCAAATTCGAACTCATGGGCGCCATGGGTTTTCCAGCCAATCTTAAGATTCTTGGTAGCGCTTTTCTATCCATTTTTGGAATTAATCAGCCATTCCTAGATTGGCTCCCCATCTTTGCAATCTGCATTCTTCAAGGCACTCTCATTGGAATTATCGTCCTACTTTGGAATAAAAAACGTCAACAAGCCGACTCGTCTAATTCTGCCAATTTAGAAAAAGCTGGCATTATTACTGGTTTAATCGCTCTAGGTGCCGGCTGCCCAACCTGTGGCACAACCTTATTAACTCCACTTCTTGGTGCGATCTTTTCTACCGGTGGCTTAGCAATAACTGGCACAATTTCAACTATCGTCACAATACTAGCGATAATCATCGCAATTTTATCTTTAAAACGTCTCGGCGAAGAATCCTATGTTATAATTATAAACGAAAAATATCTTGCTAAGAAGAAGGAGTCTCGTGAAAAAAGCACTTAGAGTAATTGGCATTATAGCTATCGTAGGTGTTCTAGCTGCCGCCATTATTACCAGCATGACTGCAAAGCCTGGTTCAAATGCAGATAAAGTTTGGGATACAGCTATGACCATCGGCAATCCCGATGCCAAAAATTATTTTATCATCTATTCAGATTTAGTCTGCCCCTACTGTGTGGCCTTCGAGAATGCCATCGTTGAACACGAAGATGAGTTCAAGCAATACATCGAAGAAAATGATATCCTACTCGAAATTCGAGTCTCAGACTTCCTCTACGAATATGGCGAAACCCGCCCAGATCATTCTCGCTATTCAGCTATCGCCACCTATTGCGCCAAAAATGAAGGTAAATTTTGGGAATATTACGACAAAGCTATCACGAGAGTTTGGAATGATTTCTTCAAAGGTAGTGGTAAAGCAGCTTTTTCAAAAATGAACAAATATGGTCAAAATTACTGGACAAACATTGGTGAAGGACTCGGCCTCAGTGACGATTTTAAAACTTGTATCGAAGAAGAAAGACCGCTAGAAGAGATTCAAAAGAACGCCGAAAAGACCGCCAATCTAGCTAGCGGCATGCCGTATTTCAAATTCAATAACTACACCACGTCCGGCTTTGACCTGTCTTGGGGTTGGGAATATGTCAAAGCATATTTTGACACAGGATTAAATAGTTGATCTAAAAATCTTCTCGTCTTTAATTTTATCCGGTAAATAATTTTTATCCAGATGAAAACCCGATTCCCATTTTTGACCTTTACCATAACCTAAATCTTTCATTAATTTTGTAGGCGCATTACGCAACCAAATTGGTACTGGCTCCCCTCGAGTTTGTTTTGCGAGCCTCAAAGCTTCATACCAGGCATCCGCCGAGTCCCGATTCTTTTTAGATTTAGATAAGGCTATGCAAGTATGTGCTAAGATTAAACCTGATTCCGGCATACCAACTCTTTCTACCGCCTGAAAACAAGCTGTAGCTAGGCTGAGCGCCCCATTTCCTGCCAAACCAATATCTTCCGAGGCAAAGATTACCATTCTTCTGGCTATAAATTTTGGATCTTCGCCCGCCTCCACCATTCGTGCTAAATAATACAATGCCGCATCGGTATCTGAACCACGCATCGACTTAATAAATGCTGATATTGTATCATAATGATTATCACCTTTTTTATCGTAGCCAGGGACCTTACGCCCCGCCGCTTCTTCCACTACTTTCTCGTCAATCTTTTCCGACAAGGATAAAGCTAATTCTAAATCACCCAAGGCCGACCTTGCATCACCTCCAGACAGCTCTGCCAATAAATCAATCGCCTTTTTTGAGACACGTTTAGTAGCCTTCTCAGCTTTAATTGCTCTTTTTAATACCTCTAGTATAGCTTCTTTTGACAAAGATGAAACCACTACCACACGCGACCGACTAAGTAGTGGTGAAATCACTTCAAAAGAAGGATTTTCGGTAGTCGCTCCAATCAGAGTGATCAAACCAGATTCTACATGTGGCAAAAAAGCATCCTGCTGCGCCTTATTGAATCTATGAATTTCATCTACGAACAAAATTGTACGTATTTTGAGGTTCCAGTTTAATTTAGCTCTAGCAACAACTTCCTCAACATCTTTTTTCCCTGCTGTGACCGCTGAAATCTCCACAAAATCTGCCTTAAATTCTCGTGCCAAAATTCGTGCTAGAGTAGTTTTTCCAGTACCAGGAGGGCCCCAAAAAATCAAATTAACTGGCTCACCCTTTCGTACAATCTCAGTCAAAATTTTACCTTCACCAATTATATCATCCTGACCGACCACCTCTGATAGTTTAGCGGGGCGCATCCTTTCAGCTAATGGAATTCTATTCATAACATATATTATATAAAAAAACAAACTAAAAAGAAAATTATTATGCTACAATTAAACTAATATAATAGAAGGAGTTATTATTATGTCTGACTACGAGACATATAGAGTATTAAACGATATAACTAGCAGTGGTCCACGTGCCGATGCTGTAGAAGGAATTGGTATTTGGGCAGTCATCGCATTCATTCTAGCAATCATAGGTGCTGTACTCGTCTATTTTCTTTTTGTCAAAGCTAAAGACGCCCCAAAAGGCAAATTTCTTAAGTGGCTTAAAGAATTTCTTTCTTTCAGAGTCATGTGGATTGAAGCGATCTTGAAAGTTACCTATTATTTCGCAACCATCTTTGTCATCTTAATATCATTTAGTTATCTCGCACTTGGTGGTTATGGAGTTTTGTACTTCTTCCTATCCTTAATCCTAGGACCAGTCTTAGTTCGTCTCGTTTATGAAGCCAGCATCATGTTTGTCATGATTTGGCGCAATACCAAAGACATTGCCGAACATACTACAAAGAAGAAATAGCCATTATTCAATAATCCCCTTATTAATTTAAGGGGATTTTTTATGCATTTTTTAGGACTAATTTACTAACACGATTCGCTACGCCTTCACTCCCATCAATCAATTTGGCGTTGGGAAAATATTTTTGAATTCTTTCCTTGATTAATGAATAATGTGTACAGCCAAGCACCACGACATCATAAGTCCCCATTTTGCCAATTAAACCATCCAATACTACATCAATATTTTCACCTCTTTCTATCGCATCGGCCAAACCAGCACAAGCTAATAGATCAATTTTTTGACCAGGTTTTTGATTTTCTTTTATTAAGCTCATCATCCTTTCCGAGTGTATTGTGCCGGGCGTCGCCATTACTAAAACATTATTCAAGCCCGTATCTACCGCCAATTTTACCGCCGGTTCAGTTCCCACAAAAACCAAGTCCGGGTATAGTTCTCTTAACCTATCTATACATCTAGTAGTTGCTGTATTGCAGGCAATTACTATGATTTTAGCACCCCAATCCTTTAGTCGCTCCACGATTTCACAGACAATCTTCATCAATTCCTCGTCAGTTTTCTCGCCATAAGGACAGTTTTCTGAATCTCCTATATACATATACTGTTCATGAGGAAGATTGTTCTTGATTGCCTCAAGAATTACCGTACCACCTTTACCAGAATCAAAGACGCCAATTTTCATACTTACCAATTATAATACAATAATTCACAAAAAATAAAAATTTATGATATAATTAGTCCAGTTGGTTCTGTAGCTCAGCTGGTAGAGCAGAGGCCTGAAGAGCCTTGTGTCGCTGGTTCAAGTCCAGCCGGAACCACCATTGTTTATGGTCACAGTATTGGGCCGGTAGCTCAGCTGGTTAGAGCACGGGCCTTTTAAGCCCGGTGTCGAGGGTTCGA
>CAMVCL010000012.1 GCA_947165975.1 uncultured Candidatus Saccharibacteria bacterium
CCGTAATAGAGATCGAGCAGGCGGATGAGGAGTGTCAAGAAAAAATCTGCAAATAACAGTAGACTGATGTATTGACCACCCCGAATACACGGCAAAGATCAAGGTTATACTTAAAAAGGACTACCCGGTGCTGATGCCTTGCGAGTTCTGAGGTATACTTTTGCAGGCAAAGAGATAGGGATGTCGCTTCGCTCCATTCGAACTTTTAAGAAAATATGGCTTAACTGAATCCGTAGAGGCTCAAAACAATGACAATGGAAAAAATAGAAGAAATACAATGTCAATGGTAGACTTGCACCCGATGGTATAATTAAAGTAGTAAACAAGGACTTATTATGCCAAGACCGCGTAACAAACAGGATTTATTAAAAGCTGGCGAGGAATACTACGCCAAGCTAATCGAAATGGCTGATTCAATGAGCGAGAAAGAAATGAACACCGAGTTCGACTTCTCCGGCGATCCATCGAAGAAAGAACGCCACTGGGGGCGCGACAAGAATCTACGCGATATTTGGGTGCATCTATATGAATGGCACCGAATGCTACTAGAATTTGTCAACACTAATCTGAATAAAGGCGGTAACGCACCATTCTTGCCAGAACCATACACTTGGAAGACCTATGGCGATATGAATGTTGAATACTGGAAGAAACATCAAAAGACTTCACTCGAAGACGCTAGAAAGATGTTCGAAAAATCACATAAAGACGTAATGAAGTTAGCCGAAAGTCTTAGTGAAGATCAATTATTTACAAAAGGCATGTATCCTTGGGTTGGCGGTTCTGTACTTGGTTCATATTTCGTCAGCTGTCTATCTTCCCACTACGACTGGGCGATGAAGAAGCTTAAAGCACATAAGAAGAACTGCGAGAAATAAAATTGACCAAAGAGATTCCGTACGACGGCGCGAAACCGATGTATTTTGTGGAAGATGTCGACGATAAAGAAAAGTTAGCAGAAATAGTGAATACAACCGTAAAGGGACATTTTAGTCAGAAATATGGTTTCGAACCTCGAAATTGATGCACAAAAAAGGGTGATTATTTAGATAAAATCACCATTTAACTTGCGTCTAGAACCTGAGTTTTCCACAGGTTCCCCTGTTGGTGAGCCGGGTGGGACTCGAACCCACGACACCAAGCTTAAGAGGCTCGTGCTCTAACCAGCTGAGCTACCGGCCCGCTCACTCTGACAATTATATCATAAAACTCTATCTTTTACAATACGAGTCTACGTTAGATATTTCACCCTATCGCTCGCCAAAAGTCCATCGCATCCAGCCAATCAAATTTTATTTCTACTCATGTCTTAATTTTACACTACTTTCGTGACTTCGCCCACTCCGGCGGTTCCATATCAAACAAAATTTTTGGCGTATGACGATTCACCGTTTCTGTATCAACATCATAATAATGCTGATAAGTTGTACCCACCGATCCATACTTTGCTTTTTCACGCGAAAGTTCAAGTTTCTTAGCTGTTTCCCATACCGTTTCTTCATCCGGTCCTTCAATCTCCACAAAAGTCGGAATCCATGGCCAAGTATCAATACATATTTCAGCTTCGCCAAGCGTCCAAACCTCACGATAAGTTTCCTGCTCCGCCTTCGCTTTCAGCCCGCAAGCTTTCAAAAACATAATTCCATTATCAAAATCATCAATCTCAACATTCACTTCCTTCACACCAAGAATAGATCCTTCGTCTTCAACGTTTTTATAAGTCATCACAATTTTGTCACCACCTTCATCACGCACTCGTGCATAACGATTTTCGTCTATATCAAACACCACCCGCCGCATCATCACTTCCGGTTTTACTAACTTTGCCCCAACCTCTTTTAGTTTCGCGCGGATTGCCTCTTTATCAATATCCAAAAACTGCGCTTCAATTTCATTGTTCATATAATATATAGTACCACAATCAAATCTTAATTATATTGGATGGTTTCCGATACTTCAGCCAATGTTGCAATCTACTCGGAATCATCGTCCGTATTTTGTTATCCATCAGCACTTCTTCTTTAATTCTCCTTGCCACCCTTAGCGCCAAAGTCGCATTTTTGCGCGGACTTCTCCCATAGTCTAATATATTAAACCCGCCAAACTCATTACTTCGCACACCATCTGCAAACTTAAAAGAATATTCATATCCATCCAACACTGCATTTGGTTCCAATCTCTCAGGAATTTCAAAAATCTCCGGATACTCATCAATGATTTTAATAATCTTTTTTATATCTTTTTGTGAAATCGTATGCAAGTATTCTTTCCCATAAAACACAGTAATCGCATTATCCTTCGCATCATCCGTAACTCTCACAAAAGAAATATGTGACTCCTCATTCGCACATCCCCACGCCGGCGAAACTTTATATTCGAAAATAATCATAAATCATTTTACCTTAAAATCTTATTACTCCTCCAACACTCTCTTTGCTAGTTCATATTTTGCTTTACGCGTCTCATTCAACCCACTCGCCCGCTTCGGGTCGGTGTTATTCGCAAGATCCGCTAGTTTCACCTGCTTCGCCAAAGGATTTTCCTTCACCCGCCGAAGATATGATTCGTATTCCTCATCCTCCGGCTTCGTCAAAAGTTGCACCGCCTCCACAATGTGTTTCGGAATTCCCTTTTCCAGCAAATACTCCGCCGTCACATTCGTATCCTCAATCGTATCATGCAAAACCGCAATGGTTTTGAGCTCGAGCGTATCCAGAAGCCCCGCCACCGCCAACGGATGCAAAATATACGCCACCCCATTCTTGTCCACCTGCCCCTTATGCGCCTTCACGGCAATCTCAAGCGCTGTTTCGAAAACTGAGTTCATATCTTCCTCCTATCATTATGCCAATAGTTTTTTGCATTTTCTTCACTTATATCTCTTTAATTATATCATTAGGAACAAAAAATTATCCCGCACATACGCAATGCGAGGTTTATCATCGATATTTTTAGTTATACATGGCAATTTATCACAGTTAATAATTTGTATACATAATAATTGAGTTGTTTTTTCCGTTAACTATCTATGTTACAATAAAATCATGGAGGAGGTAAAAGAAGCTGTTATCAAATTCACCAAAGATCGAGATTGGGACCAATTCCATTCCCCAGCTAACCTCGCAAAATCTATTGTTATAGAATCCGGTGAATTGTTAGAATGCTTCCAATGGGATGAAAATTTTGACAAGCAAAAAGTTTGTGAAGAGCTAGCGGATGTCGTAAACTACGCAATACTACTTGCAGACAAACTAAATGTCAGACTAGAAGATATTGTTATGGCGAAACTAGAGGAGAATTCGAGAAAGTATCCCATAGACAAATCTAAAGGTAATAGCAAAAAATACACGGAGCTCCAAAATGAACAACAACGAAACCCATTGGATCAAACCAAAAATCTCAGAAGAACTTGAATTCACAAAAACAACTGGCAATGAAATAGCAATCATGAAATATGGCAAAGAATGGCCAATCGTCTACATGATTTTTAATGATAAAGAAATGTATGTCGGCGAAACAGTTGATGCAGGCACGCGCATGTTGCAACACTACGCAAACCCCAAAAGAAAACAACTAAAAAAAGTTAGATTTATCTACAGTAACGGATTCAATAAATCTTCCATTTTAGATTTGGAATCTTATCTTATTTCACATTTTTCTGCTGACGGAAAGTTTATTTTACAAAATGATAATGCCGGACAACAAAAGCACAACTATTGGCAACAGGAAGACTACAGAGCAGAATTTGCAGGAATCTGGAAATCTCTACAGAATCTAAAATTAGCCAAGCATTCCTTAACAAAAATCGAAAACGATAATTTGTTTAAATTCTCTCCTTATAAAAACCTAACAGATGACCAATTCTTAATTGCAAACCATATTTTAAACCAATTAAGCATCGATATAAAGAATAATAAAGAAAGCACATTTATAGTCAACGGTGGCCCGGGCACTGGCAAAACGGTATTAGCTATTTATTTAATGAAGTTATTATCGACAAGAACTATCGACGAAACAGGACTCGACGACAAAAGTCTAGTTAAGGCAACCAAGAATATCCAACAAGCTTCTCCACGTCTAAAAATTGGCATTGTTGTTTCAATGTCTAATTTAAGAAACACCCTGAAACGAGTCTTTAAGCATTTCGACAATTTAGGCAGCAAGGTAGTTCTAGGGCCAGGTGATGTCGCGAACTACAACGGACAATTTGATATCCTAATCGTCGATGAAGCACATAGGCTAAAAGCTCCCAGAAATGTCGGCGCAGAAATAGGTAGCATTCAGAAAAACAACGTCAAGCTCGGTATAGATAAAAAACAAGGGACGCAACTTGATTGGGTAATCAAAAAAAGTAAACACCAAATTTTCTTCTACGATGAGTATCAGTCTATCAAGAGAGCCGACGTTGATGCAAAACAGTTTCACGAATTAGAAAAACAGGGAGCTCACATGCTTCAATTAGACGCACAAATCAGATGTGGTAAAGGAGGTCAAAGATACGTCAATTACATACGCTCTATTTTTAGCGATAATCCGCCCGAAAGATTTGAATCTTTTGAAAGCAAGAACGAAAGTCAAAACTATGATTTCAAAATATTCGATAACGTCCATAAAATGACCGAAGCAATCCGCAAAATGAATAATCAAGATGGAGTTGGACTATGTAGGAATGTTGCCGGCTACGCGTGGGAATGGAAAACCAAAGGCGAAATCAATCCACAAAATTTGCAAGAAACAAAAGCATGCATTGATAATGACGACTACGATATAGACATAGACGGGCATAAATATATATGGAATGTCCGTTATGACAATTGGGTCAATTCACCAAATTCCCCAAATGAAATTGGCTGTATTCACACCATACAAGGCTTCGACTTAAATTACGCCGGTGTGATTATTGGAAATGAATTGAAATATGACAGAGAAAAGAACCAGTTATATATCGACAAAAAGCAATACTTCGACAAAAACGGCAAAAACAAAACCAGCGATGAGGATTTGAAACGCTATATTCTTAATATATATTACATAATGTGCACTCGTGGAATCAATGGCACATACATTTATGCTTGCGATGAAGGACTTAGGAGCTATTTAAAAGAATACATTAAAACTAATCAGTAAAAACTTGCGGCTTCATTTCACTCTTTAATTCAATATTTTGTCACTATTGGATGAATCAGCTATCGACTTCTCGGAATTCTACAATTTTTTCTTTCACATATGCAACGCGTCCACCAGACGGGCGAACATCATTAGTAAACAGAAGAGCTTCATTTTGTCCAGCCACTACAACTCGACGCCATCTCTTATCGCTTTTAATACGATTTGTTTTATACCGAATTTCAATTTGCTTAGCATAATGCTCTTTTATAAATTGTTGTAATTCCTTCTGAAACGAAAATCCTTTAAAACTAATAGTTTCCTCTTCCTTCTTCTTATCCTTATCATTACCTCTAGCATTTATCACAAAAAACCTACTTAAATAATTCTTGAGAGTAAAACTTTCATCAAACAACCCATCAATATCTTTATCAACTAAATCCTTAATCGTGCTAACTCCATACCTCTTTAATTCGTTTACAATTCCAGACGGAAACCCTAACTCTTGGACAGAATCTCCTAGTCTCACATTTGTCATCAGCATTTACACCATCCCCTCAATTATTTCATCCGCTTCTTCACGTGTTACAACAGCGTCAAATCCACCAATTAGTGCTAGCATATCTCCCACTTCATCATGGCCACCTACATAATTTAGCGATGAATCCTCAAAACGTCGAAATTGATAAACCGCTTCATTTACATGCCCCTTATTAAAAACCCCAATCTCGCACATTAGTTCAAAATCACGCACCGTAATCCCAGTCACTCTTGTAAATAACTCCGGTTCAAGCTGCGTAATTACATCCTTCAAAGTCTCCTCACGATATTCAGTCAAATACATAAATACCGGTACACGCGTGAGAAACTTCAATAATTTTTCACGCAACTTTTTCTTAAATCCATCATTCTCCTTCTTCTCTTTCTTTTCCCGCGGCGTCAGCTCTTTTCCTTCCTTCTTCGTTTGGTTTATTGCTTTCTCACGTGCAATCACTTTCGTCATATCTTGTCTCAAATTACGAAAATCTTCAATCTTTTCTAGCGCCGCCATCAACTCAGCATTATTAAGCACTTTTTCGAGCACCACATTTGACACGTCCACTAGTCTCGCTGACTGCCACCTTCTCGCAAGCATCGTCGAGCCAATTCCAAACGTTGAAATGTCCAGCACTGACTTTGCGTCTAGCGATTGCATCACGTATCCGTCATAACTTAAGATGGGCAAGAAATGCAAAAACTCCTGAATCTGCTCTTCTGGTTTTCTTTTGTCACCTACGCCAAGTCCAGACACATAATCTGATATTAGTTTAATCGCTCTCGTAGGTGCAAAATCAAACACATAGCATGTCTCTTTAAAGATTTCCTTTTCGCCCGCTTCGTTTGCATAAGACCACGGCGATTGTGCTCGAAACCCTGCTTGGAAATAAGTCTCCGGCGCCGTAATGTTACGTAGGAAAAATACTCCAGTCCAAGGCCTTACCGTTACACCAGTCGTTAGCTTCTGGCACGATAATGTAATCGTCTTTGTTGAAAATGGATCATCAGATATTGCTTCCATCACTGGTGCAAGCGCCGCCTCACCCATCCCAGCTTCATTCCCTGCCGCGCAAACAATCTTATACTGTCTAAAGAAATTGTCTCGCTCTAGAAGTCTCTTCATCGCTTTACAGCTAGGTACGTTTGGCAGTAACCAAAAAGTATGATTTAGTACAGACAATAATCTCGCATCCTCATACGGAATTGGCGGTCTCTTCACTACAAACCCTTCCTCAACGTTTTGCTCTAAATTTGCTCCGTGTAAGATCGATAGAAATGCCTGCACATCATTTTCGCGATCAAATACATATTCATCTTGTTCATTCTTCTTTGCCGCAAAGAAAGTATTCAAATCAAATTCATTAAACTCTCCCTGCATCGCCACCTCTCGTAACTTTTCTGGCATCTTATATGTCATCATTACGATTTGTGGTAACTCCGCATACGGATTATCCTTGCGCCCCACGTATTCCTCTTTCTTTCTCTGCTCGTCTGCATAAGTCCAGTTCGAAATCTGATCCTCTGCAAATTCCCCATCTGCAATCGCTCGAAATGGCGTTCCCGACAAATACACATAGTGTTTCACATCAAGTGGCATCGTTGCCTCAATCTCGCCCTCCTCATCACCCTCTTTTGGCATCACCGTCTCATTGTCATCTTTTGCTTGTCCCAGCTCTTTCGCCGCATCACGCCACGCTCCGAAATGATATTCATCCACGAACATCGCATCCCACGATTGCTCATACATCTTGATAAACTTTTCTTTTACCGTCTTACCCTTATCTCTCCCCAAAATATCTTGATAACTTGCAAACCACACAATCGGTTGCGTCTGGTCAATCTTATCCCAATCATAATCCCCGCCCTTAATAAATTGCCAACCTTCAAAATCAATATGCTCTTCCAAATCATCACGCCACTGCTTCGCCGTCGCTGGTTTATAAGTTAGCACTAAAATCCGCTTCCAGTTCATCTTCTTAGCGAGTTCATATGCTGTAAAAGTTTTTCCGAACCGCATCTTTGCATTCCATAGATAATGCGGCGCTTTATCGTTCTTTGGATTCGCATCGTAGGTTCTAAAATACGATTCCGTCTCACGGATAAATCTCTTTTGCTCTTCACGGAGTGCATAATCTTTCGTCCGAGCTTTCTGAACTGCGCGACCATGCTTCACTGTCAGGAATGCTTGCTTAACTGTCGCAACATCAGTTTCGAACCATTCTGTAGTTGAACCATCCTGATTCTTGAGTCGCTTCACGCCTAAATCTTCCAATACATGATGCACATCGTAATCACGGAACAAATGCCCATCAACAGTAACCGCATAATCCACAAATTCAATATGATATTGCGGGTTCGGCGTATTCACCAGTCCTTGTTGAATCCGAATATTTACATCGTCTTTTGTTGTATCGCCTACTTTTATCCCAATCTGCCCATTCGCCGTATAGGCATAAATCTGCCTCGGCTTGGCTTGATAATTCAAAATGTCACTCATTTTTAATCTCCTCTATTATTTCGCTTGGCGGTATTTGTTCCAATCTATCTATTAAAAAATACAAGTCATCAGTTTGGCCTTTTATTAAGTATTCTTTTTTCACATACGGATTATTCGTACTTAACACTTCATTATAATTACTGTATAAAACGTCAATATCTATATCCTGTGGCCACTCTTTTTGAAAGATTGGATTATTGCGTAAATACGGTATCTCATTCAAAGTCTTTTTTCTTAATATCTCTCTCAATGTATTACCATGTGCAATTTTATTTCGAAATTGTTCAAGATTCTGAATTGTTTTTAAAAAGAACAGCAACTCTTTCTTCCAATTGCTATCCTTATATCTTTTTGTTATTTCCGTCAAGAGAATCCGTTTCTGTTCAAAGCTTAGTTTTGCGCTATCGTTGATAGCATGAGACAACTCAACATCGTCACCAATAAATGCAGCTAATAATTCAGACATTATTTTATCTATTTCAGAGTGGCTTATTATTACGTCGGCTATTTTTTCGTAGTCATTCAGGTTTCTCTCCCTATCTCTATTTACTAATGCCATTATTCCATCTCCTTAATCATTTTTTCAATAAAGCTAATCTCTTCTTCTGACAAATCGTATCTTTTGTACAGTTCCTCATCCGTCCATTTATGGTCCATTGGCAAATCCGGTACAAACGAAAAACAAGCTTTACTCATATTCTGCGTAGGAGTCCGTAGCATTATCATAAACCTCACAAATTTCGTTTTCATATAATCTACAAAATACTCAGCATCTGCATTAGATCGAAAAGGGCCAACAACTAGAAACGTTTCTGTGCAAACGCTAGGCTTGTCAGCAACAAAGACTGTTCCGATTATATTGTTCGGATAGACGCCGTTCACGCTACCTGCTTTTGCTAATAAAACCTTATCTACATCTATTAAATTCGTCGATTGCTGAACCAAAGTCCTCAGAATATATCCAGTTTTTTTGTTCATCATATACAGTTTAACCTTATCTGGGTTATTAATCTGATCATACTTCGAATAATTACTGCCAAAACCAAAAGGTCTCCTTGAAGAAACTTTTTTATCTAAAGTTTCTTCTCCCATTTTTTGGACTTTTCTCAAAATCGACGTTCCATCATTCCATCTAATTAGAATATCCCATTCATTAAGTTTTCTTTTTGCGAGAGATGAAAAATCTTCTCCATAAACATTCGTAATCTCGCAATCTCCACTATAGTCTCTATCCCAAATAAAATAATTAACACCACCTTTTATCTCAACCCCAGGGAAACAATCATTAGCATTTGGGTAATCAACTATCTTCTTAATATGCTTGTCATTCAGCATTTCATCCCGGAAGCTATCTAACCCCTTCCCTCCAGCAAACCAACGCGAAGGCACAATAAAAGCAATATACCTAGCGTGCAACCGTTTTGCTTGCTGTATAAAGAGATGATAAATAGGCATCGCTGACGAGCCAACCCCACCACCATCCCCGAGTTGATACGGCGGATTCCCCACAATCACATCAAACTTCATAGTTTTTAATGTCTCCTCTCTTAAATGGATAAATTGATATGCATGGTTTTCTAACTCCCCCATTCCATCACGACTACCGAGTACCTTCTCGTTTTGCGATAGTCCACAAAACGTACATTTCCCCATCTTGAAATGATGCTCCATCGGCACGAAGATGATATTACCTTCATTATCGTTGAACTTCACTACCGACTTATCACTCATCGCATTTTTCGCATAATATACGCTTCGCCGACTCATTAGTGCTGTTAGTCTCGTAATCGGCATTCCATATAGCATTTTCTTGAAGATATGTTCGCGCCTCTCTGCTTCGTCAGGAATCGTATCCTTTAACCCCACCATTAGGCGAACTGCAATTTGTCTTAAGAACACACCCGTTTTACAAGCCGGGTCCAACCACTTTAAATTCGGATTACTCCATACTTCTTCGGGTAATAAATCCAACACTTTATCCGCCAATTCTGGTGGCGTAAATACCTCATCCGAACTGAGATTGGCTATACAATCCAGAATATCCGGATTTCGCCTATCCTTATAATAGTGTGAAAGGTTTAATAGGTTCTTGCTAATGTTCGTTGGCATTTCTTCCTCCTATTTTTAAATAATGCGTTGGCCTTATTCGCTTTTTTGACGAATTAATTCCTAGCTCTAAATCAATCAAGCGATACTCATTTCGTACAAAATAATAATCACGCGGCACCGTATATTCCACAAAATAAATCTTTTCTTTCCCATTTAACATGTCTCCCAACTGAATATTAGTACGCAGTATTTCTTTTACAGCATCAAAAAACTCCGGCCTACGATTTTTCGTCGGTACTCTTTCTTTATAAAACTTCTCAATTATTGATTCGAGCCGTTCATGACACTCTTTGATATTATCCGGCATAATGTCCACGCCGTACATCGTAGATAACGCCGTTAGTATCGCAAACTCTGTATCGTCTTGATTCTTTTTCTTAATTGCCTTTTTAATATCTGCGAGTCGTCGCTCAAGTATCACTACCAAAAAATTGCCATTCCCGCAAGCTGGCTCCAAGATTCTCTGATCCTTATAATTTCGATGCGCATCCGCCGTCAAGTCCAAGATATTATTTATTTCGCGAAGCTCCGTAAAAACCTCCCCGCGATTTCTCACGCGGTCGCGCGACTTGATACCTTTCCTAACAGAAAGACCCTTCCGTGAAGAAGAGTCTTCTGCTGTCCTTTTATTCTTTTGGGGCATTGCAGAAAACTTCTTTCTGCAATACGACAACTACTAGGGCCCAATTCATTTACTGCAAAAAAAATGGAACCCCCATACGGTTTGCAATACACCAACATTAGCTTCCATAAAGGGGCCAAAATTGGGCCGATGAGGGTCCCACTTTCCCTTTTATAGAAACCAAGGTTAGCGTATTGCCAAACTGTTAATGTTGATGTATTGCCCCTTAATTATACCACAAAAAGAAATAGCGATAATCCAATAATAATCGCGACTAAAGAGCAAGGTATTAAAAATAAAGTATTATATAATAAATATAAACTGCTATTGAAAGGAATCAACCTATGGAAAACCAAATAGATGAACCTCAAAAAGAGTTTTACGAATGCCTTGAGAGAGGAGAAGAAATAGAGTTTACCTACAATAATAAAAACTATACAATTCAGCCAAAGAATAATAAATATGAAATATGGCTTGAAAATCAAGGAAAAATTCTTTCTTTAGAATCACCAAAAGAAGCACTAAACAATAAATTCTTAAATGGAGAGTCTTTTTTAGAAGCAGAAGCAAAAAAAGAACTGTCCAATATTATACTGTTTTAGTTATACCAGAAAAGAATTCCCCTTCTAACCCTCATTAATATTATTCGTCGTTTATTATATTTAAGTGCTCGTTCATATTCCTCTGGCATTTTGTCATTTTTGAGCGAATTACATGATTTATGCGCCAATTGGCAATTACCTATAGTGTGCTTCCCTCCTTTTGATCTCGGCACAATATGATCTACTGTAAGCTCATCAAAACTCCGAATCTTTTTTCCGCAAATTGCACACCTTTTGCCATTTTCCCAAAGAAGTCTCATCTTAATACTATTATTATTTGATGACATTTTACCTCCTATTTTGTTTTTTATAACTCCGTTTTTAATCGCCCTCTAGTTACCCATAGAATTATTCCATCACCATACCACGCGCCACCGAAAACTACAACCCCCCACCCAAGTCTACACTAATCTCGCCATTTAGCCCCCAATCCCCCTATACTCTATGCTATAATTACCCCATAAAGGAGCTATCAAATGAAACAAATCAAACCAATTATCTGGGGTGTAGCCATTATTGCGCTAGGCCTAATTTTCGGTCTCAACGCATTCGGGCTTTTCAACTTTAACATCTTCTTCGACGGCTGGTGGACCTTGTTCATCATCGTACCAAGTGTCATTAGCCTCTTCACCGAAAAAGACAAATTAGCCAGTCTCGGCTTCATCTCCGCTGGCGTCATCCTTCTGCTTGCTGCACAAGATGTCTTTTCTTATGGCGTCGCCTGGAAAGTCATCCTCGCCGTCTTCTTAGTTGTCGCCGGCCTTACCATCATTATTAGATCAACCTTCCACAACAAAAACGACCAAGAAGTCGAGAAAAAAGTAAAAGAAGCCGAAAAAGACGGCAAAACCATGGATTCCCAAATGGCCATCTTTTCTGGTAGCGATCGCGTCTACAAAGACGAAACCTTCCAAGGCTCCAATCTCGTCGCCATTTTTGGCGGTGCTAAATTAAATCTCAAAAACGCTAAATTCGACAAAGATACCGTCATCAAAGCTTTCACCCTCTTCGGCGGTATCGACATCATCGTTCCAGACGACGTCAAAGTTAAACTAAAATCCGGCTTCATTTTCGGCGGCTTTTCCGACGACCGCAAAAACGCCACCGAAAAAGGCAAATACACCATCTACATTGATGCAGCCGGCGGTTTCGGTGGCGTCACCATCACAGACAAAGACGAAAAATAAACCCTCTCACATTATCTACTTACTACATCCCTTTCAAACTACCATTTAAAGTTATGTTAAAATGTAATTATGAAAACCAATAAAGCATTATTTAGAACACTATTAGTTTTAATAATATGTATCATAACCCTCAGTGCATTCATACTCTTTTATTCAACCCCAAACCAACGCATCAATGAAGAATTCAACGAACTCAAAAATTTTACTTCAGTAGAAAAGTCTGGACCAGCACAGACATATTCAAATGAAGCAATAGAAAAATACGTTCATTGGTCTTACGGTGACGAATGGAATCTTGTAGAAGAAAATGCATATGGAGAAACTGAAAAAGCCTTAAAATTCACGCGTCAAAATGGTGACTATTTCCATACTATTATTGGATATTCATATGGAACGCAAAACATAGGTAACGCTATACTACCAGATCATAACCATTATACAAAGGATTATAGAGATACATACGAATACGAAATATTGAAAAATCATCAAGAAGAAATCGAAAAATTAGCTAAACAATTGTCCATCAATGCAGAAATAACAGTAGAAGACCGTTCCCCAGCTACCAATGCATATATCATCATTGATACAAACAATGCTAACGAATTTCAAAATATTGCAACATTCATGGTCAGAACCAGCGAAATAGTCAACTATAATATTAATCCTGATATGCGTAAATCAGAGATGGGATTAAATGTAACAGTTATTTTATCTGGCAAATCCTCCAAAGCACATCTATCTCTAGCCAAAAACCAAGCTACTCGAAATATCCAAGACGCACAATACTATCTCAATGAGTTAAATTCTCAAATTCTTAATAAGAACTAATTTAAAATTCTACAACTATTATTATATTCTTTTGAGCTCGCCATTATTACTTATTTTGCTCCTTATACCATTTCGCGAAATCGTGAATCGCCGACCCGAAAAACGCATTTTTTCTCATCGGATCTTCATCGCCAATTTCGGCTAAAGTCTTCGTTTCACCATCCGGAATAAAGAAGAAATCGTGCCATCGGCCATCGTTACCACGTGCTTCTTTAGCAATCGTACCCATTGTCTCGCCACTAAAGATTATCGGCTCCTTGCCAGGTTCGCAATAAGCAAAACAATGCTCGAGTCTCGCCCTACGATTCTTCTCGTTCTTTACCATTCTCAAAAACTTCTCGTAGCCAATCTGCTTATCAAAATAAGCATTATATGGGCCAGGCAAACCGCCCAACATTTCCAAATACAGCCCAGTGTCAGACTTGAGACATGGTTTGCCAATTTTATCAGCCGCGTATCGCGCCGAAAACCCAGCCACCTCGCCACAAGTCTTAGCCTGTATTTCGTAAATTTCAAAATCTGGATTGATCACTTCGATATCAATTCCGTATTGATCACCGAGTACCATCTCGGCCTCACGAATTTTAAATTTATTCGTAGTCAAATAAACAAGTTTCATTTTAAATCCTTTCAAAATCCCCCTATAAGCAGTTATAATACTTTTACTTTTTTAGCTATTCCCTTTTCTTCAGCCAACTTCACAAATTCATCCACCGTCGCAAGTTCCGGATACCCAGATTCACTAGTCCGATAGTGCATCGGAATTATGTGTTTCGGATTCGCAGCCTCACAAATCTTCACTGCCATCTCCGCATCAATCGTATAATATCCACCCACCGGAATTAACAAATAATCCGCATCTTGAATCGCAGCTAGCTGCTCTTCATCCGGAAAATGTCCCAAATCACCTAAATGTACTAGTTTCTCCCTCGCTTCATTTGTTATCACAAATATCGTATTCGGTCCACGAAGTACTCCCTTCTGGTCATCATGAAAGCTCGCTACTTCTTTTATTTCAAATTCACATTCACCAGGCACCAATTCTACACATTCACGTCCACTGTGGTCCGCATGTTCATGTGTGCAAATCACCTTCACAGCCGACGTTCTCAAGTTTCCAAGTCCAGGCACTGATCCATCATTATATGGATCAATCACTAATTGATCATCTAATCTAAAACACGCATGTCCCAAATATTCAATTTTCATTTTCTTCCTATTATTCTATTATAGCATCACACTATCATGAATTGTTTGCTTTCTTAATTAACTTACTCACATATTTACTTTTTAAAGCCTTGTATGTTTTTCTATCATACCCAGCTTCTTTAGCAAAAACCGACTTCATTTCAAAATACTTTTTCGCCTCCTCAGGATTAGCGCGTAGAAAGTCGCGTAGTTGAATCATATTCATACATTCTTCCGACCCATTCACTACGATATGCACATGGCAATCTCCTTCACCAGTTTCCCGATCTGTCCCATCATCATTTACTCTTAGTGCCATAAAGATTCTTTCCGGATGCGTATCATGCCCTTCACGATATCCTGCCGCCGTCAACAAATCTCGCACCGGCACCATATCTTCAACCGTTTTCACACCCACTAATATATCTATAATATTCTTCCCACCAATTTCAACCGCCGAACTCCCCACATGTTCAATCAAAATACCATCGCCTAAGATCTCACGTAACCTAGCTTTTTCAGCTTCAAAACGCTCCTTCAATTCTTTATGATACCCTTTAATACTCACGCTCATTTTTATTTACCCTAATAAATCGTTTCTCCCATTCTTTTATATTCATCGAACAATTCTAAACATAATTCCCTGTCTTTCTCTTCCAACAATCCTTCCGGCAAATTCGCTCTTTCTCCCATCAATTTGTCAAACTTTTCATCCCGAAATCCAATCTCCGCATTGTCTTCAAGCGTACACCCATAATATACTTTTTCAATATTTGCCCACATTACTGCCGCAAGACACATCGGACAAGGTTCACCAGTTGTATATATTTCACATCCAGCCAAATCATAAGTTTCAAGTTTTTGTTCCGCTCTTCTAATTGCGTCTATTTCGCCATGACAAGTCGAATCATTATTACTAAGCACTCGGTTATGCCCCATAGCAATTACTTCACCATCTTTCACAATCACTGCGCCAAACGGCCCACCATCACCAGCCATAATCCCAGCTCTCGCTTCCTCAATCGCCATTTCCATAAACTCTTTCCGATACATATACCTCACTCCTTTTTTTAATTATACAATAATTATTTTCGCATTCTTTTAAGCATCTTTTTCGTTTCTGCATCCACTCGATATGAATCACAAATCTTTGAGATCGTCTTATTAAATGTCCATTTTGGTAAATTAGAATCTATCAAATATGCCGTCGTTGCCGTAGGATATTTAATAAAACATTCCGACAGCAACCACGCAATCGCCATTCGTATATAATATTCTTCACGCGAAGCCAACTTCTCCGTCCACTCAAAAATCATCTCCAAATATTCCGCTTTCACATAGTAACATTTTAAAAGTACCAACCCCACTCTCGTCGTATATTCTCGCGAATCCTTCAATAATTTTTCAATTTTTAATTTTAAAAATTCATCCTCATGCGATTTTAAACTTTTGCGCAGTCCTGAACAAAACGTATCGCACGAACACCAATCGTCAATATACTTTACCTGCGAATCAAACTTTAAAACCATCTCATCATAAGGCAACCTACATATTAAAAATCCTCTCGCTAACACTTCTTCTAATGTCATTGGCTTAACCTTTAAAAACGCGTCGATTTTTCCTAAAGACACCATTGCAGCCATCCTCCTAACCGCCGGTATCTTTACCCCCAAAATTTTTCTTTCTGTCGGAATAATCTTTTGGCTAAACTTTTGACTCTTTTCGCTCGCTTCATATTTTAATGCTTCGAGCAATTCTCCATAATCATTTATCAACTTTTGTACCGCCATCCCCAACTCTCATATAAATTCATCGCTGTAGGTTGTCCAAGCATCTTCAGAATTAAATTAACTACTTCATCCGTCATTACAATTACGAATAGTGTTATCACTAACGCCAAAAAAGCTCGACGTGTCATTTTCTTTGATATATAAATACATATCGGCAATAGCCAATATACCAAAACTAACGCTCCCAATCCAAACGCAAACATACTCATCGGGCAGACAAATCCATTGATATTACCAAATCCCCACCAAGGTATACTATAATCCCAATACCTTGCGCCATCCAAAAAAGTATATGCCGCCCATCCAGTTACAAGTTCCATCACGCCGGCCGCAAATGCGGCTGCTAAAAATACCAACCAAGGTTTATTGCGCATTTTACGTGTCAACGAAATAATCAAAAGTGCTCCATAAGCATACATATTCACCCAGGGTAGCAAATTCCCCCCTTCAATATACATATGATCAAATCCCCGACTAAACTCCAATAATAAGAACTCCCACAGCCAACCCGCAAAGCCAGCAATCACCATTACCAAAAGCAAAGCGCCTATTTTTTGATATAATTCTAACTTTATCTTTCCTTCTAAATAATCGTGAAATGTATCTATGTAAGTCTTTGCTTGTTTAGTCATAATCTATTTAGCGTATTCGATCGCTCGAGTCTCTCGAATCACATTCACCTTAATGATACCAGGATAGCTCATTGTCGCTTCAATCTTATCCGCAATATCACGCGCCAACTTCAACGCCGATAAATCATCGATTGATTTCGGCTCTACAATCACTCGAATCTCACGACCTGCTGATATTGCATAAGCCTTATCAATTCCTTGGAACGATGTTGCGATATTCTCTAAGTCACGCATTCTTTCTGCAAAATTCTCCGCAGAGATATTACGTGCTCCAGGACGCGCTGCACTCATCGCGTCACAAATCTTCACAATGATTGCTTCTGGTGTAGTTGGCTCAATATCATCGTGATGTGCCGCAATTGCATGAACAACATCATCAGACATACCATATTTCTTTGCAAGTTCAGCACCAATATCAGCATGTTTTCCTTCAATTTTATGCGTCACTGCTTTACCCATATCGTGTAGTAAAGCTGCAGTTTTCGCGATTCTTTTATCTGCGCCAATCTCTTCTGCAATCATACCTGCAACATGCGCCATTTCGATTGAGTGTAGTAATACGTTTTGACCGTAAGAAGTTCTGAATTTAAGCTCACCAAGTAAGTGTAAGATTTCCCGTGGAATTCCTACGACGCCCACTTCGCGCGCCGCATCTTCACCTGCACGTACGACCTCTTTTTCTATCTCACGTTCTGCTTTTGCAACCGAATCTTCAATCGATGAAGGATTGATTCTTCCGTCCTTCATCAAGCGTTCCAAAGCATAACGTGCCACCTGACGGCGAATTGGATCAAACGACGAAAGTACTACCATGCCAGGCGTATCATCAACCAAGATATCAACACCAGTCGCACGCTGCAAAGCCTGAATATTACGACCTTCCTTACCAATAATGCGACCTTTCATATCGTCATCAGGCAACTTCAAAGCCGTGATTGTACGATCTGCCGTAACTTCCGAAGACATACGTTCCATAGCCGTAAGAAGCATTGCCTGCGCCGCTTCGTCAATGCCATGTTTAATTTCCTTCTGTTCTTTTACGACCAAACCGACTAAATCTTGCTTTATATCATTTTCGGTCATCTTCATTAGTTTTTCACGCGCATCAGCTTTTGAAAGACCAGCAATTTTTTCTAGTTTTTCATGCTGTTTGGTACGGATCTCGCGCACTTCATTTTTTAATTCGTCAAGTTCCTTTTCTTCACGTACTAACTTTTCAGTCTTCTTTTCCAATTGGTCTAGCTTTGTATCAAGCGCAGTCTCTCTTTCCGCTAAACGATTCTCTGTTCGCTTCCATTCACGACGACGTTCATTTTCTTCTTGTTGATTCTTTTCAGTAATTTTAGAAGCTTCTTTTTTTGCAGATAGTACGATATCCGAAGCCTCACGCTTAGCCTTTCTTACTAAATCATCTGCTTTATCTTTACCACCCTTCTCATTTTTCTTGTTATACGCAAAAATTCCTCCCGCACCAGCCGCTAGTCCCGCCACTGCGGCAATAATTGGGATTACAATTTCCATAAATTCCCTTTCTAATTGTTTTTGCCGATATTTTTCTCTATATCAGCGGGTTAACAAATAACATCAAATTATAATATTCCATCTTGATTATACCACAAAATGACACTTTTTTAAACCACTAGCACTTGCATTTTCCTAAAAGAGGTGTAAACTATTTTAAAACGAGAATATATTTTGTGATTAAATTAGAAGAAATGTTATTAAAAAACGGAGTCATCTTTCATAACGCTGATGGCTCCTCTTCTTATGTGGAGGGAAGTTTACTTTCTAATTCTCTAGTCGTTAGAAACTCCAACGGCTGGGTTACTCACCGCATCGAACTTTCATCCAACGGCGTAGATATCATCGTCCGCAACACCTCAACTGGTCTTGTTGAAATGCGCTTCCCCGGCTAGCCCCAAAATCCACGTTTTTTAGATTTTTTGAACTCTTCCAAGAGTTCTTTTTGTTTACGTGAAAGATTCTTTGGAGTTTCTACAATCACAGTAACAATATGTGGACCCCTATCTCCATCTGCTCTAAACGGCACGCCATGTCCAGACAATTTAAATGGAGTTCCTGATTGTGTGCCCGCTGGCACTTTCATTGTAATTTTACCATCCACCGTCTCTACTTCAATTTCACACCCAAGCGCCGCATCTACCATACTAACTCTTTCTTCAGAAAGAATGATCGAACCTTCTCTAGTTAAGTGTTTATGTGGTTTCACTCGCACCCTAACATACAAATCACCTTTTTCTGTAGCACCCTCAGGTGCAGGACCACCTTTGCCACGAAGTCTAATTGACATTCCATCATCAATACCCGCAGGAATCTTTACTTTCAAATCTGAGTTATCCACGGTTATAGTTTTAGTGGTGCCAAAAACAGCTTCCTCAAAAGTCAAAGTCACTGATGTTTGATAATCCGCTCCTCGACGCGGTCTGCGTGCTCCAGCCGGACCAAAACCAAACAAACTTCCCAGAATATCATCAAATCCTCCGCCACCAAAATCAAAATTAAAAGTTTGTCCGTTGAAATTAAAGTTACCACTTTGTCCAAATGGATTTCCGCCACCCGTAAATGGATTACCACCAGCTCCGCCTACCCCAGCATGACCAAATTGATCATAACGTGCTCGTTTCTGCTTATCAGACAATACATCATGTGCCTCGTTAATTTCTTTAAACTTTGCTTCCGCTTCCTTATCACCAGGATTCTTATCCGGATGATATTTCACCGCTAACTTACGATAAGCCTTCTTAATCTCATCATCGGACGCATTTTTTGAAACGCCCAATATTTCATAGTAATCACGTTTTGCCATAGTATATATTATATATCACTAGCACTCAAAACGCAAGAGTGCCAATCAACCCATCAAGTCTCGTTAAACTATTGCCCACCCATCGGTTTAGCATTCGGGTTTGTTGTGATCAATCCTTCTTCAGTCTCCGATGCGATAATCTGAATATGTACGTGGTTCTGTCCAGCAAAGAACAAACCTTGTCCAACTGGAAAATTAGACAAACGTCGTTTTTCTTCTTCAGTTAATTTAAATACGTCAGACAACACGTCTACTGCCGAAACTGACTGCTTCAACAGTAACTGCATCGATGAGTTACCCACAATCGCACGACCCATCTTCGAACCCATGAAATCTTCCACATCCTGCGTGATCGTTGTAAGCCCAAGATAATACTTACGTGCTCGCTTTGCCAAAGAGAATAAGAAGTTCGCCGAATCCTCGTGTTGCATCAACTGCCACGCCTCATCCACAATCAACAGACGCTTCTTCTGTGAAGCTCTCACAATGTTCCAAATATGGGAGAGTACAATGTACATCGCAACTGGACGAAGCTCTTCCTCGAGATCACGAATATTAAATACCACCATTTGGTTATTGATATCAATATTTGATTGTTGCGAAAAGATGCCTGCAAATGTACCAGTAGTATATTTACGCAATCTTTGTGCCAAAGCAGGACCAGAACCTTCCATGTGCAGAAGAGTGTCATACAAATTCATAATTGTTGGCGGGGTCGATTGGTGCGTCAACGGATCCGATGTGATTCCAGCACGTGCATAAGTATCAATCAAAGCTTGATCCAAATCCGCTTCTTCACTAGCCGTCAATGCAGGCACTGCCTGCCCCGAAGCTGTCGCTTGGTTTCCTCCTAACATTGTTCTAAACAAACCATGCAAAGTTACCAGATTAGCCCTCAACGCGTCATTGGCATCTTCAGAATCTACCACTTTCGGCAAATCAAATGGATTAATTCTCACATCCGAATTTAAGGACAACCTAATATATGTACCGCCTACCGCATCGCACAATTTTTGATACTCATTCTCAGGATCGATGATCAAGATCTCTGCGCCAACCATCATCGAACGTAACGCTTCTAGTTTAACTGTAAATGACTTACCGGCACCAGATTTCGCAAATACCACCATATTGGCATTTTCTAGTGAAAATCTATCAAAAATCACTAGACCATTGTTGTGCATATTGAT
The DNA here is from genome assembly GCA_947165975.1 of uncultured Candidatus Saccharibacteria bacterium. GTDB lineage: Bacteria > Patescibacteriota > Saccharimonadia > Saccharimonadales > Saccharimonadaceae > Nanosyncoccus. The sequence continues at coordinate 21,116 of CAMVCL010000012.1, forward strand.
GCCATATAAAATACCTTTGTCTTGCGTTAAGTCAGCAGAAGTAAATGGGAAAGATGTCGAAATCGCACCAGTATTCATATTTCGACGAATCTGCAATTGATCAGTACACTGCGGCATAATTGAATTCAGGCCTTGTTCTTGTTGCGAATTTGCTACCTTAGAAAACACCATCTGTTGACCAAAAATCGTCTCAATCTTCTGTTGTACGAATTTCATCTCATCTAATGAATCTGCCCACAATGTCACATAAAGGCCAAATCGGAAAAACTTCTCTGCACCCACCTGCAACTGGTCACGCAATTCCTCAGCATCAGAAATCGCCGCTTCAAGCTCCGGATCACGTATCCTTCCTTTTTCTGCGTTCAAATTCATGGATGCTTCAAGCTGAGTCACTTTTGTTTTCAAATTTTTCATCACGACAGCCGATTCTACAGGATAAATATACATCGACACATCTAGCACTTCATCAATATTAATGATCGGCGATAACCAGCCAGTATATAATGAACGCGGATAGCCATATATATACATCGTGCGCCCATATTTATTACCCAATCTAAAATAATCTGAATGAATCTCAATTGCTGAAGGTGAGATTAAATCGCGTAGCGTATTTGTACCTTGTTCAAACGCATGCTGAATTTCAGCCGCTTCCATCGCCTCGTTCTGTGCAGCAATTTCAGCTGGTGTTAATTGTCTTTTTTTAGCCATTTGTCATCCCTCCATTCACAGGCTTATCTCCTTTTTTGACATACATCGTTGCGAGCTTAGAAAAATCTACAAGCGGCTCACGTACAGCAGTATCTGGGTTATTGAAGTTGTAATAAAGCTCCGCTAACTCTTTGGTGTTCAAGCGTACCGAATGAATCCCAATCTGGAACAACCCCGACATCACCGAATCAACTCGATTTGTCAATTCCGTCAAAGCTTTATCATAGGTAGCGCGATCGATCCTGGAAACGTCCGGTCCTTTATTTTTCGAAAATGATTTAAAAAAGTTCTTCGTATCAGTCAAAGCTTTCTCGGCATCTGGAGAAGAATAATATGGAATAATAATAAAGAATGATTTATCCATGATATTAGCTTCTTGTGACAAAACGTCAATAAAGTTAATATAATCATCCATCAAAACACCAAGAAGCATATTGTCATTATTGCGACGAATTTCTGATAATCTTTCTAGGTATGGGCCAATGTCTACCCTTTGTGAACGAATTAAAATCTGTGTAGTAAACTTTAACGAATTTAGAAAATTCTGATACGAGAATTCAACACCCTCTCGTTCCATCTCAGACATCAAATCAAAGTTAATCGATTTACACGCCACTACCGCCCTAAACGATCCATCCTTCATAATCACAACATTGTCACGCAGCTCCGAAATCAATAAAGTTGATTGCGTCGAAGTCGGAACATCCTTATTTGGCGAAGCTGGCGCCACTTGCTGCGCATTTAATGCTGCGGAACCAATATTTGCAGCATTCGGATTTGCCATCTGCTGCCTTGTCCCCATCTGAGACATTTGCTGAGCCTGTGGCATCTGTTGCATTGGCATTTGTTGCTGAACCGGCATTTGCTGCATAGGCATCTGTCCTGGCATTTGTTGCATCTGCTGTTGTGGCATAATCATCTGCGGAGCAATCGGATTTTGCGGCATCGGTTGAGGAGCCTGTCCTGGCATAATAGTTTGCGGTGCATTCGGGTTCATTTGTTGTGGATTCATGTTCTAATGTAGCGATATAAAAACTTCGCCCTCCTCCTTCTTATTTATACGGTTTGCTTCTTTCGCAATAGTCGCTATAGAAAAATCAGTATTATTAGCTAATTCTATTATACTAGGTTTCGGTGGTGTTTTTTCGACTTTTTCAGCCGGCTCTTGCCAAACTTTATTGGACTTTTCCACAGGTCCAGTATCTACCGGAGAACCTGGTGCTACCACTACTGAAGAATTAAAGTCAGGTTTTGCATTTGGAATTTCTGGTTTTGCTAACACCGCAGAAGCAGTTGATGATGCAGGAGCTTGCGAATCATTTTCCTTATCGCTTCGTTTCTTTATTGTGCCAGTGATATCTTCGCTCTGTGCAATCGCCGCACGCATTTCTCTCATTACCTCTTCATGTCGCAAATTCTCATCCTTTGCAATCGTATTCTCTAGGTTATCAAAATGCGTCGTCTCAAACATATCACTAGTATTTTGCGCTTCCTTAACTATTTCAGCACTAACTTGATTAGTGCCTACATTTTTAATTGCCTGACCTTCAGTATCTACAATATTAGCCAAAAATGAAAGACGATGCGTCGCCTCTTCGCCAGTAATATCCCTTGCACGAGTATCATCAACAACTTTTGGTGCTGTAATCTCGATCGTAGACTCTCTTTGTCCCGGTGTCCAAACTCTATTATGTGGCTTCAGATAATACGAAACAATCGCTGCAAGATAAGTCTCCATTGGCTGATCCTTCTTTAAAGGCAACGCCAAAGCAATAAAGAAAAGTGCAAATGGAATAGGAATAATCGCTAGTAAAGCAAAAATCTGAAAAAAAGCCACAGCGAGCGCAATCAACCCGCCTGCAATCAAAAGATACACGAACTGTCGAAAACTAAACGGCCCGAGTAACTTATCGTCCGCCTCAACATCCTGAGGCACCTTATATTGCGCCATATCATTATTATAACATAATTATCTTATTAAACATAAACAAAATACTAGGTCTTAACCTAGCATTTTGTAACGTGAGATTTATTTAAGCATCCGGATAATTGTCTGGATCTTCCAATAAATCTCTCACATATTTGTATAATTCAATGCTATCAGCCTTCGGATGATCATTATGATAGAATTTTTCATATTTCTTCACCATTAATGCATCCTTACCGAACCAACTTTCTAACTTTCCTCTCGTTTCATTAAAGAACCCATCAGGAGTAGTATCCATTATTTCATCCTTCAAATTTTGCATCTCCAATAAGAATACTTCGCGAGTATCTGCATCATATCCTCTAGAATCCGTCGCACTCTCCGAATCCATCTCTCCACTTTCTGCTTTCTTTTTCATTCGAAGATCATCATAATAATTCATTTCTCTCCTCAGAGCATCTTCATCATCAAGATTGACCCATCGACGCAACCAGTCTTTTGCATTAATTGCAGTACCACTAGTACGTGTTCGGTATATCTGCTTCAATTTACCACTTTCGCCAAGAATCTTTCTCAGTTGTCTACCGGCATACTCCATCTTGAGCGCCTTAATATCGGCATCTCGTTTCTTTTTCGCCTTATCTATAGGTTCATCAGCATAACGTGTCTGAATTTCATCATAGGCCTCACGATACTCACGATTCCTCTTCAATGAAAGCTCCTTATCGGAATCTGCATCTAAGTAAGTAGCCAACAAGTGTTCCATTACAGGATCACGATAATCAGTTCTCATATTCAAGATTTGTCCAGTAGTCTGGTCTTTAATATAGTCATTAGATTTCTTACGATAGTATTTTTCAACTTCATCTTTATGATCACCAAATTCACCACTATTCCAAACAGGTTCCAGATCGTATACCGGGTTATCATTATCATCAACCATTAACTTGCCATCTTTATCCTTTTTCTGTTTCAGTTCATAACCTGTCCAAAACTTAATACCACTGTTGATCTGTTCGCTACCAGATAGCCATTTTAAGCTTGCCGACAAGAATGCTGGCTCAAACGCAGTTTGAATTTCTTCACGTTTCTTCAGATAGCCACTTACATCCCAATCCTTATTATTTGTCTCACTATCAAATCCATAAGCCTTCTTCAAACTTTCATCTAAATTAGACAAAGCCGTCCTCTCAATCGAATCAAGCGATGTACCTTCAAGTAATTTCTTTGCATCTTTTCTAGCATACATCCTACTACCATCCGGCTCATCATGATATCCCTTCAGATATTCATCATACGTTATCAACGATTCCTGTCTTTTGTTCTTGTTATACATATTAGCCGTTTCTAGATTAATATACTTACCAAATCTACGAAGTGCAGGGTCATTATCTTTTACTTCAAACATCAAGAAGCTGGCCAAAGATTGTGAAGCATGGGTGCCGAGTTCAATACCACCGCCTAGATCCTTATCAAGTATATTGTCGACCTGATTTTTCACCAAGTCAGTATCACCACGTTGATTAAGTATTCTTAATCCAGCCACAATCGCATCAATATTCAATGCTGCATTCTGTTTTCTGGTCAACTCATTCATTCTAAGTTCTACGTCTTTCGTAGGAGCAGTCATCTCAAAGTATTTCTGTATCTTCGATTCATACAACTTACGCTGGACATCATAACCTTGTGCCACTGTTGCTGCTACATATTGAACATCTATATCACTTCCCTCCATAATCTGTCGCATAGCGTTATATTTAGCCAATTCAGAAGATTGTGCTAGTTTACTCGGGTCAAAATGGAACTTGTAACCACTCTTCGCAATTGTCCTACCATCTTTCTCAACAAAGCCATTCTTTTCATCCATATGAGCATTGATTGCCCCTTCCATTCTATTATGGAAGCCCATCGCGTTCTCATAATCGATCTTTTCACCACGTGCCTGTTCAACCTTTAGCAAATCAGCCGCGTTAACCATGCGCGTATCTAATCTTTCGAGCCTTGCCTTCTGCGCCGTACCGTCAGAGGCCAAATAGCTAAGACCTTTATTCATCGTATTATTATTACGATCAATCACTCTCTGATATTCAAGATTCTGAGCTATCCTACTATATGCCTTCTCGCCACGTTTTGTTGGAGCACCAGTTGCGTCAGGTCCTTTCCAGTTTCTCCGTGCCCTAGCAGCTAATGCACGATTCCTCGCCAAGGCCACGCTCTCACTAATATCCTCTTCGCGTCCAATTCGTCGATTATTCACGAACGCCATTAACCTAAGTGAAGGTGTTTTTGGTTTTTCAGAAGCTAATAATCGCTGCCTTGTCGCAGTACGATGCGAATCTGCCCAACCACGATTGGCTGACACTGCTCCAGATGTAATACCTCGCATTTTCGAATTGATATCGCCAAGGAACGTACCACTCATCTTCATCAAAGACCACGAGAAGAATAGAGGAAAGATCTGCACAGCTGTACCAAGTAATAATCCCCAGCCACTTTTCGCACTCATAATAATTGCAAAACCAGCTAAACTTGATGCTCCAAACAACAACGAAAACACTGGATAAAACACCAGCATCTTAGTTAATAGATCTCGCCACTTCTTAAACCACTTGTCGGTATTTGGCAAAATATATGCAACCATTGCAAGTGGTGAAATCATAATAAGGAGCACTACCACCGCTTGACGCAATGCAATCGTAATCAAACCCGAAACAGCAGCCACCAAAGCCCCCAATGCCGTTGGGATTAACATCCATATTGCTCCTGCCTCAAACGCAATTGCTGCCCCACCAATTGCCAACGCTGTTCCACCAGCAATCGCACTATACATCCCTGAATACGACACTGCCCCAGCTTCTACTGAACTTGCCGCCATGG
>CAMVCL010000013.1 GCA_947165975.1 uncultured Candidatus Saccharibacteria bacterium
GAACCAGCAACCTCGAAGTTAACAGCTTCTTGCTCCACCATTGAGCTACCCGGGAACGTATCTCCATTATAGCATATTTTTCTAAAATGTGGTAAAATTAAAAGAGTTATTTTTTGCGTATTTAATCACAGAAAGGAGAATGATGGAAGAAAAGACAATCCAGATTGCTGGTTCTATCACCGTTGACGAGCTCAGTAAGGCGCTCGGTCTTTCTGTGACTGAGTTAATCGGCACACTCTTTAAAAACGGTATTGTGGCCACTATCAATCAACGCCTTGACTTTGAGACCGCCTCAATCATTATCGATGAACTTGGCCTCAAGAATGTCAAACTTGAACGCAAAAACACCTCGACCAGAACTTCTGACTTTCACAGGGAATTATCCGATAAGGCTGTTACCAGACCCCCGGTAGTAGCAGTAATGGGTCACGTAGACCATGGTAAAACTACTCTACTAGATACTTTATTAAACAAAAAAACCGTAGACGACGAAGCTGGTGGTATCACCCAGCACATCTCCGCCTATCAACTACAGCACAATGATAGAATAATTACCTTCCTCGATACTCCAGGCCACGAAGCCTTTGCTGCCATTCGTCAACACGGTGCTATGCTTACTGACATCGTTGTGATTGTTGTCGCTGCGGATGATGGTGTTAAACCGCAAACCGTTGAAGCAATCAATTTTGCTAAGTCTGCTAACGCTAAGATTATCGTTGCAATTAACAAGATTGACCGTGATGGCGCCGATGTTAATCGCACTATGGCAGATCTTTCTCAGCATGGTCTGCAGCCTGAAGAATGGGGTGGCGATACTATCATGGTGCCAATCTCTGCAAAAATGAATCAAAACCTTGATCAGCTACTTGATATGATTTTACTCACTGCCGACATTGAAGAACTTAAGGCTGATATAGAAATTCCAGCGGAAGGCCTTGTGATTGAGTCCCACATGGAAACAGGGAAGGGCTCAGTTGTAAATCTCTTAGTTACTGGTGGCGAACTCAAGACTGGTGAATTTATCGTAGCCGGGCCAACCTATGGCAAGATTCGCACTATGTTGGATTGGAAGGGTAAACCTAAAGGTAAAGCTACCCCATCTACTCCAGTTACTATCACTGGATTCAAAGAGCTTCCTAGCTTCGGCGATCGTTTCATTGAAGCTAAAGATGAAAAAACTGCTCGCAAGATGGCTCTTCTTAACGCTCAGGCTGCTGCTAACGAATCTGCTGATACTAATGTTACCAGTACCGATCTCCTCCGTATGATGAATGTTGCCGACAATACCAAAACTTTCAACGTAATCGTCAAAGGTGATGTACTGGGCTCTGTTACATCGGTAGTAGATAGCTTGCGTTTAATTGATACTAAAGGCGAGATCACCTTAAATATCGTTTCCACTGGTGTTGGTGATATCAATGAAAATGATGTCTATATGGCTGCTGGTGAAAATACCGTCGTTTATGGCTTCAACGTTACTGTTCCGATTAATATCAGTAAAATGGCAGCGCGCGATAATGTGCCGATTCGCACTTACAAAGTTATTTACGAACTACTCGATGACGCTAAACACGAAATGGAGAATCTACTTGACGCTGAGATTGTCGAAGAAGATCAAGGTGAGCTCAAAGTTCTCGGTGTTTTCCGTACCGAAAAAACCAGTATTATCGCTGGTGGCGAAGTATTGACTGGGAACGTTAAGCCAGGCTACCTTGTTCGTATTATCCGCAATAAGAGATTTCTAGGTGAAGCTGAGGTCACCTCCGTCCAAAAAGAGAAGATTGACGCCAAAGAACTCATTGCCGGTGAGACTGGCGGCCTAGCACTCAAGACCAAATCCAAAATCGATCTTCAGATCAATGATCGCCTCGTCTTCTTCACTCGTGAGTCCAAGAGGCGCACTCTATAATCACGTTCTTCTTACTATGCTTAGGGGCGACTAATATTACTAATAAAGCCAACACATGTGATATAATCTAAACATAAGGAGTTCAAAACCAATGCAATTTGACGAAAGATTTTTACAAGAGATGGGCCTTTCGGCAATGCCTGAAGACCAAAAAAGGCAATTTTTGGCCTACATCCAAGAAGAGCTAGAAATACGCATTGGCGAACGTATCAGTAGAGGATTGACCGAAGTTCAACTTAATGAATTTGATATGATCACTGACCCTAAAGAAGCCGCTAAATGGCTCGAGGCTAATCGTCCCGATTATCGTGAAATTGTTTCTCGCACTATTAACGAGATGAAAGAAGAAATCCGCGCCAATCGTCAAAAACTCGTCGCCGCACAATAATACAAATATGCAAACGAAGTTAAAAATCCCAAAAATATTCTTAGCGACACTAATGGCGATAACGTTATAACTTTTAGGGAATCTGGGAATGATATGTTAGACGAAATGCTTGCAGGATATTAATTAGTATCTACCTACCATAACCATTCAAGAAGGCCTTTGTATCCATCGCTTTGCGACCTTCTGGTTGAAGTCTATCTACGGCAACCATAGCCCCATCAGCGCATTCTATGGTAAGAAGCGCCTTTTCACCCGATTTAAGCATGTGCGCCTCTAAAATGATGCATTTTTGGTCAAAAAAGACATATTTTGGTTTTGGGTATCCTTGAAAAGCCACAATTTTACGAAATGTTTGTTCTGCTGTGTCTGTTTCTGGCGTCAAGGTCCCCATATCTTTATTCAATTTGCCACAAAATGTCGCCTTTTTGTCATCTTGCAAAGAAGGCTGCGGTAAGTCACTTAGGTGTGACACAATCCATTTCGCCCCTGTTTCGGCCAATTCTTTATAAATACTATCTTTATGAAGCGGTAAATCTTTTAGGGTCTCTTGGTGATAGATTGGGCCAGCATCCATCGCTTTTACCAATTTCATTACAGAGACCGAAAATTCTGTATCACCTGCCAAAATTGCACTCTCAATCGGCGAAGCACCTCTGTATAGCGGAAGAAGGGAAGGATGAATATTTAAGATCCCCTCAGGTTCAAATACCTCTAATACTCGGCCAGGAATCAGCACGCCAAAAGATGCTAGGATACCATGCACCTCTGGATATTCACGTTTGATTTCGCAAACCTTCTCTAAGTCCTCTTTAGAATGAGCATGAAATACGACCTGACACTTTTTCTCTATAATCGCCAAAGCATATTCGGCCAAGGGGCCGTTCCCAAAAAATATCACTTTTTCCATCACACCTCCTTTCCGAATTACTCTTCGCCCCAGAGTTTTTTGTTATCTTTTATCTTTTTGTCATAATCAACAGGGATTAAATCACCCTTATCATTCATCTCGTAAAAAGCATCTTTCTTGCCTTTAATATGGTCAATAAACAAAACTCCATTTAAGTGATCAATCTCATGAAGTAGTGTGCGCGCCATCTCATCGGTGGCTTTAATTCGTACTTCTGTCCCATCTTCTAATTTGGCTTTTATGCGTACTTTGGTCGGGCGGGGAACCATTCCGTAGATCGAGGGGACCGACAAGCAACCTTCGTAATCCGTTTTAGGCTTACCTTCCGCTTTAATTACTTCTGGATTTATCAGGGCAGTAAAAGAAGCATTCTTTTTGTCTTCCATGTCGTCACGAATGATAATAATACGTTTCAAAACCCCCATCTGGGGTGCCGCCATCGCCGCTGAAAGCTCAAAAGGATGTTTTGTCTCCCAATCTAAAGAAAGCTTACGCATCTCGGCAATAATCCCCAAGATCTCATCATCAATCTTGTGGACTTTTTCTGATTTCTCCCTAAGCCTAGCATCTGGCGTAGTAATTATTTTCATAAGCCTATTATATCATATATAAGGGGTAGAGTAAAGTTGGGCACTATTTCTTACCACTACAATAAGCCTACTGGGTCCAACGTTACCTTAAAACTCGCATCCAGATCATTACACGCCCCCAACAAGACCTTACGTGACTTCGCACGTATTACGATCTGCCAAGTAAAACCTTTTGATGTTCTCTCGTGAAACGCTGGCATTGGCGGCGAGACTGATAGTCTCGTGTCCCTAGATAAACGCGACGCTAATCCACGTATCCTTTTTAATACTATTGCCTCTGTTTTCATTGTGATTTCAATTTTGGCTGCAAATTTAAATGGCGGAAATCCTGATTGCCGTCTTTTACTAATCAGATAATTATAAAACCCACTATAATCCTCTTGGGAAGCAAATTTTAGTACTGGATGATCTGGTCTAAAGGTTTGCACGAAAACTTCCGCTATTCCGATATGTCCTCGCCCCACTCGCCCAATCACCTGAGTTAATAGCTGAAAAACACGTTCCTCGGCCATATAGTCTGGTAGCGACAACCCAGCATCCGCCTGAACCACACCAACAGTTGCCAATCTTGGTAGGTCTAATCCTTTGGCGATAGTCTGAGTCCCCACCAGAATATCTACCTCGCCATCTCTTACTTCTGAATAGACTTCGTTTAATCCTTCACCCCTTTTATTATCTGCATCAAATCGTCGTACTTGTGCCTTAGGGAATAGCTTTTTTAGTTCAGATTCTAATAGTTTTGTCCCAAATCCTTTATGGATAAGTCCAGGTGCGCCACACTTTGGGCACGTGGCCGGTACCTTGATCTTGAAATCACAGGTATGGCAATGCAGTGTGTATTCATCCGCATGTAACGTTAGGGGTAGATAGCAATTTGGACACAAAATTTCCTCCCCGCAACTTTCACAGATTGTTAGAGGCGACGAACCCCGTCGATTATGAAAAATCAAGGTTTGTCTTCTGTTTTTTAGATTATTATTGATCGCCATAAGTAGAGGGTTGGAAAAATAACGATTTTTACTAAAAGTACTCCTATCCTTAAAATCAACGATCTCTATCTGCGGTTTAACGGCTGAATCTTTGGCTTTTTCAGTTAGTTTCACGACGGCATTCTGTCTCGAGGCGATATAATAATCCGAAATATCAGGGGTAGCTGAGCCCAGCAATAAAGAACAACCGGTGTTTTTAGCCATGAAGCTTGCTACTCTGATAGCCGAATATCTCGGGGTATTTTCTTGGTGATAAGTTGACTCATGTTCCTCATCAATAATGATTGCCCCTAGATTAGATAATGGCGCGAATAACGCTGAACGTGGCCCTATCACTACTAAGGGTTCATTTGATTCTAATAATCTGTTAAAAATCAAATGTCGTTCTGCTTCAGTTTGTCTAGAGTGAATCATTACGACTTTATTACCAAATCGCTCACGAAAAACCCGAACAAGTTGTCCCGTTAAAGCAATTTCTGGCACTAATAGTATAGTAGATTTTTGCTCTAAAAGGGCATTAAATGCCATTTTAAGGTATATATTTGTTTTTCCGCTTCCGGTTACGCCAAATAGTAGCTTCGTTGCTCCTGGAGCCTCCTGAAGGGTTTGTAGCGCATTTTTCTGTGCGTGATTGAGCTGAATTTTTGCCAAATCTTGTTCATGTTCGGTTTTTGAGATATCACCGAACATTTGTTCGGTTTTTCGGCGCTTTTTCTCAACTCCTCGAGGTAATATCAGAGAGATTGCCTGTCCAGATGGGGTCAAATAATATTCATGAATAAAACCGACAACATCCAAAAGATGCTTTGGTAAAGGTTTTGAATACAATACTTTCAAAATCGCTTTAGTCTTAAAAGTCGGTCGAGCAACTTTTTTAATAACTACACCAGGTACTGTACGTTTTCCGATCGGCACAACCACAATCTGCCCAGGCAAAAGGGCATCATCAAAATCGTAAGTTAGAGCCTCCACCCTGCCTTCCGGTATTACCTCATAAAACATATCACTATTATATCATGATGCCCCACCTCTGTATAAACAAGCGAAACTCAGATATATAGGTATAAAAAGTTAGTTGTTATCCGTTGTAATTTTTACAAAAAACATGCTATAATAAAGGGAGTTAAAGCGAGGTAATATGTTAGAAATTTTTGTGACATCTAGAGTGCGCCGAAAAATATTGGTAGTTTTTGCCAAATATCCAGATTTCAAAACCCATGTCCGAGGCTTAGCAAGGCTAATTAAAGAAGACCCCGGTAACATTCAAAGGGAACTAGAACGCATGGCAGAGGGTAATTTTCTAATCGTTACGAAAAAAGGCAAGACCAAAATATATCAGACCAACAAACAATTTCCTATCCTCAAAGAACTTCAAAGTATTGTCATCAAAAGTCAAAAAGGCAACAAACCCAGCAAAACTATTGGCTAACAGGGGGTATAGTGAGTAAATTATTTAACCGCCTTAAAGAGATTCGCAATCTAGATCAAGGCTTTTTGAATCCAGAATATAATAAACTCACCGACCCCTTCGTTTTACCAGACATGGACAAAGCTGTAGCACGAATCAAAAAAGCCCTCAAAAATCATGAGAAGATCTTAATCTATGGCGATTATGATGTCGATGGTGTGACTGCCAGCACTTTAATGGAACAAACCTTAATCCTTGCTGGGATTAGCAAAGATAATATTGAAATCATGCTGCCAGACCGTTTCGCTGATGGTTATGGTATGAGCCCTAAGCTCATTAAACGCGCTCAAAAACAGGGGATTTCTTTAGTAATTACCGTTGATTGTGGCTCTGGTAATCAGGCGATTATTGAAGAATTAAATGAACTTAAGATTGATACCATCGTCACTGACCATCACGAAACCCCAGAATCTCTACCTGCCGCATTGGCCATCATTAATCCCAAACGTCCTGATTTTATTGATACTAATGGTCTCAAAAACTTAGCTGGCGTTGGTGTAGCTTTTAAGCTTGCCCAAGCCTTTACAAAAGAAGGACTGATCAAAGATGGCCAAGAAAAATGGCTACTTGATCTTGTACTCCTGGGTACTATTTGCGATAGCATGCTTTTAATGCACGAAAACCGCATCCTGGGTTTTTATGGCCTCAAAGTTCTCGCCAAGACTCGCCGTCCTGGCTTGTCTGAATTAATGCGAAAAGCTGGAGTAAAAAATTTGAACTCTGAGTCTATTGGTTTTCAAATTGGGCCACGCCTAAATGCGGCCGGGCGTCTTTATTCTGCAGAGCTATCTTTAAATCTACTCCGAGCTAGCTCTCCGATTGCAGCTGCGCCATTAGTTGAAAAACTTGAAACTCTGAACAAAAAACGTAAAACTGAACAAATTTCTGCCACTCGTGAGATTGAAAGCCGCGGGATTAAAAAAGACCCAGTCATCATCGAAACAGGTAAATGGCACGAGGGGATTTTGGGTATCGTGGCTGGTCGTTTAGTCGAAGAATATCATAAGCCTGCCTTTGTACTTTCCGAAGTAGAACAGGATTTATTTAAAGGCTCTGGTCGAAGTTTTGGCGATTTTAACCTCGCCAAAGCCTTGGAATATGTCAAAGATTCTATCATTGGTGGTGGGGGTCACGCTGGTGCCGCTGGTGTTAGAGTTGAGCGCAAGAATCTTTATGAGTTCCGTGAAAAAATCAATGAATATTATCGCAGCCTTCATTTAACCGACCAAGAAAGATATTTGGAAAGATGCGCCGATCTAGAGGTCTATGATTTTACGGATCTCAATCTGGATTTTCTTGATGAATTAAAGTTGCTTGAACCCTATGGACCAGGGAACGAAGAGCCGATTTTTCGCCTAAAAGACGTGGAGCTATTAAATGTCACTCGCATGGGTGCTGAACGCAATCACCTTCGCCTAGATTTAAAAGACAAGCATGGCAAATCTCTCAAATGTTTAGCTTTTTATGCTCCCGATGAGTGGCTAAATCTTGATCCAACCCTAGACAAAATTGAACCACTGGTCCAATTCATTGAAAACGATTTTAATGGTGTTAAATCACTCGAAGCTCGTATTATTGATGTTGCCAAGATCCAATAAAATTGCGCCCAGATAGCATATTTCTACTATTTATGGTATAATATCATTATGAGAAAAGTCATCGTTAAGTGTAAACTAAAAAACCGCGATGAGTTTGAGCAAAAACTCAGCGATATCGATTTGGATTTTTCCCAGGTCTACTGGCAGCATGATCGTATCTATGTGCCACGCAATTACAAACCACATGCAAACTTTCCACGTCTGATTATGCGTACTGAGATGCGCGCCGTAGATAAGCCAGCCAAATATAGCTTTATTTTAAAACGCCATATTGAGGATTCTGGTGTAGATATCGCCGAAGAAACCATTATAAAAGATTACGAAACCCTAGTTAATATTATCCTTCAACTCGGCTTTAAACCAATTGCCGAAGTTTCTCGTCGTCGCCAAGACCTCAGGATGGGGGAAGGGAACTTTATCTTCCTTGACAAGGTCGAAGGAAAATCCGGTTATTATGCCAAGATCGAATCTGAACTTGTTAGTACCGATTCTATCGGTGCAGCGCGCCGAGATCTCGAAAATACCTTCAAAACTCTCGGCGAGTCTAACTTCATTAAGAACGCTTATTTTGAGATTTAACCTCTCGGTGGTTCACCGTCTGGTTCACCAAGTAGTTTTTTGGATTTAATTTCATAACGTTTGCCATTTACTGGGGAAACGTAATAATCTTCATTCAAGAGATTTACGAACATCGTCAGATCCTTATCGTCCATGATAATAATCGAACCATCATCATCGGTCATCAGCTCAAGTTGCATCTCGTCAGCGTAGTCGAGTAACTTTTCTTGCGGCATTTCTTCCGCAATATCCATTGCCTGAACCTTTTTTAGGATAGGTTTTTTATCGGCAAGCAGTGTATCAAGTGTTAAACCTTCTGCAAATGAGAGTTTATATTTTTCAGTAAGTTCTTTCGCTTTAGCCTCAGCAATGACTTGTGACTTATAATCATATTGGAATAAGTTTTCAAACTTCGATTGGTTAAATACGATAATAGTATCATCCACAATCGCAACTTGGTTATCATCCGGCATTTTAAGTGCTACCTCAGCCGAAAATGGCTCAAATGATTCGCCGTTAATTTCCCAAGACGAAGCCCCTTTTAACGCCGCCGAAGCCGAAATCACCTTAGCGACATAAAAAGTCTTCATACCTTCTTCACCTGGGTATGTAAACTTCGCAATGATACCTTTGACTTTTTTAAAGTCATATTCGTTTTCCGAAAAATAATCAATATCTTTATACTCATTTTCAATCAGGTGGATCAAAGTTTCAGCACGACCAACTTTGGATAGGGAAGTACGATAGATCACTTTATCTTCGCCGTCCGCACGTTCGTATTCACGACATTCTAAGCCTTTATCAGCCTCTTCGATAATATAATGCACTGCCTCTTGCATGAACATTGATTTTACTGCACCAGTCAATTTGTCCGAATATTTGATCTTATATGGAGTATAGTTCTTATTAAACAAGAATAACTCCGCTGAAACATTATTCTTGACTTCATCAATCTCGTTTGCCCACAGAAACACATCGAAATCTGTATTTTCCATTTTGTACCTCACTTATTTTCTCTATTATAACACGAACGATTGTGAGCACAGGAAAAAAGCCAGTCTTAAGTAAAACTGGCTTTAGATTATTTCTCGGAAACAAACTGTTTGAAGTGTAAAGCGGAATCGATTTCATTTAGAATAAAATCAGCTCGATCTTGAATGACGGTCTGTTCGCTTTCGTTATCAAGCTCATCCGTGGTCTTCAGGATGTCGATTAGCTTGTTTCTGATGTTGACTAGCTCATTATAGCCTACACATTGTTCAAACATACAACCATCTTTTTCCGAGCGCTGAATTAATGCCTCAAACTCTTTTCCGATTGCATCAACTCCCTCTAGAAGCTGATTAAAGGTACAAGAATCTATTACCATTTTTGCCCACCTCCTTATCCAAGTAGCGATAGTTCTCTCTATAATTATAACACATATCTTAGTATAAAGCAATAGAAAAAGCCAGCTCTGAAGGGGGGGAGCTGGCTATTCAAAGGAAGGCATTATACAGGGATTTCCCAGAGATTACGTCTTTCGACTTCATATGCTCTGAGGATATCCCCATACACATCACTAGAAAGTGTCTTGTAGACCGGAGTCCTGTCGGAAAGTGAAAAAGCTGTTGCGATTTCACATAGATTCATAGTAATATCTATAACTTCTTGATTGAGCACCTGAGCCAACTCCTGTGATGTATAGTATTTTCCGTCCCATAATCCAAAATAAAGATCGAACAGTTTGCGGAGTCTTTCGGGGACCGTATCGTCTATGGCGGTCATCAGAGCCTTCTTGGTCTCGATTGAAGTGGGGAACCAAGAGCTAAGCTCTAAGCCATCTATAAGATTTACGTCTGGCGTATAGTAGACCGAGAAAACCACATCATATGGTGAATAGATTCCATGAGCGACTATATCTGAGCTCAAGTTATGTAAAGCGCTTGTCATATAAAACCCTCCTCTGTTAAAGAACTAGTAATAACTACCTATTCTAATTATACCACAACCGCTATCAAATGTCAATAAGAGAGTGTTCGGGTTTTGTGGCCTCTTATGTTCGGTTTTTGGATTAATAATGTTCGGTAAATTAACAGGGAAGTTTTCCACATCTTGTGAAAAACATAATAATTAAAAAAGTCAAAAAAAGCACTTGCATTTCATAAAAAAATGTCATAAAATTAATTCAGCGAATACAAAATAAAAACGCTAAACAAAGATCGTACCTTAAAAAAGTTTGAGACCGACCATCTAGGAGCTTCGCGCGCATTAAATATTAAGCGAGATGCGTAAAAACAATCGTGAGCTCCTTCCTCTAAAACACACCTCCCAATAAAACTCTATATGGTCTAAACACAATAAGTCTCTCAACGGCTATAATCAGTATGGTTAGCTTCGCGCAAGCCAAAAGATTGTAGTAGATTAATTGTGTCAACAAATAAAAATCAAAGCAGAAACAAACACGCTGAAGTTTCTAGTTGAACGGTCTCAAACGATGTATAATAATAATATGGAGAAACTACATAATCCCGTATTATTGTCTGAAGTCTTAGCAGGCCTAAATCCTAAGCCAGGAGAGTCGTATTTAGATTTGACAGCCGGTTTTGGAGGACATGCTAGCAAGATTTTGGATGTGACACAGAACTATAAGGATTCAATTTTGGTAGATCGCGATGAATTTGCCATAGAATATTTAAGAAGCAAATTTCCGTCCGATATTACCATTATTAATCAGGATTTTTATAGTACAGTGCTACAGCTTTTCGAGTGTGGAAAGACTTTTGACATGATATTGGCTGATTTTGGTGTTTCTTCTCCGCAACTAGACAGGGAAGATCGCGGTTTTTCATTTAAATATGATAGTCCGCTTGATATGCGTATGGATAGGCGTCAGAAACTCACGGCAGCAGACGTAATCAATAAATATAGCGAAAAAGAACTTGCGCACATTTTTGCCACCTACGGCGAAGAACCAGTAGGCCGCAGTCATATGTTAGCGCGTGTAATTGTCACTCATCGCCCTATACATACCACAAAGGAGCTAGCAGAACTGATACGCGTAAGGATTCATGGGTACAGTAAGATCCATCCTGCTACTAGAGTCTTCCAGGCGGTTCGTATAGTCGTCAACAGTGAGTTGGAGCAGATTGAAAAAACGCTGCCCTTACTCCCCAAACTACTTAACGACGACGGACGTCTAGGGCTCATCACTTTTCATAGTCTAGAAGATCGGCTTGCTAAAGAATTTTTGAAAAACGCAACTAGTCACGGTGAAGAATCGGAACTAGAAATCATCAACAAAAAGCCAATCACTGCGGAAAATGTGGAGTTAGTTATCAACCCGCGGGCTAGAAGCGCCAAACTGCGATTAGCCAAAAAGCGGCATTGATAAAACAAAAACAATAAATAAAAGGAGGCAAATATGCCAAAGCAAATTATGGTTGCAAACAAATCCCGCAAGCAAACCATCAAGGTAAATTTCCGCTAGTCCCCCTTACTTTCAGGCGGGGAAACTCGCCTGAAAGATTCCGGGACTTGTCGCTATGGACCAGAGTGTGGTCCACCAAATAGAGTTCACACGGAAGAGTGTGAGTGTATGACCTTCCCGGGTAAGCTTTTGTAGATTACTTATAGCTCTGTTTACAAAAGCCCCCGGTCTAAGATAAGAAAATAAAATTGATAAAACAAAAATAAACAAGCGAGGAAAAATAATGCAAAATCAAACTTATGTCACCAGGCGTACTGCGGCTACCAGCTTTGTCCGCAACCGCAATACCGTCCGTCACACAAAAAGGAGCCTTGGCTCAATTTCACAAATCGTAATTGTAAGCATGTTGACATTAGTTTTTGGTTTAATTTATGTTGCTGAAGGTACCAAAGCTACCAGCTTTGATTATGAAATATCTACAGTTGAATCTGAGATAACTGAAATGAATGCCAAAAAAGACGATCTCGCAGTTGAAAAAGCACGCTTAAACTCTGTCGCTACGGCTAGTGCAAGCACTGTCGCGGCCTCAATGGAAGACGCAACGGTAACTGGCTATGCCACGGAGTAATTATCAACATCAGATTGTAAATCCAGCCAGTTCGCCTCGTCATCGAATTAAGATTTTGCAGAATGTTGTCCTAGTTGCACTCGCTATTATTGCGGTGCGACTATTTTTTATCCAAATTATCGAACATGATTATTGGGTTGCTAAGGCTGATGAGGAGCACACCATCTTAGAGACCATTTCAGCCAAACGCGGTGAAGTATATATGATGGATCATGATGAACCAGTCGCAGTGGTTCTCAATCAGACTACTTATCAGGTAGTGATTGACCCAACCGTCACTAAAAAAGACGACATCAAACCCGCTCTTGAAAAGTACGCCAAAGACTACATCGCAGCGGATATCGATAAGGTATACAATACTGAGGGCTTACGATATTCTATCGTTGCCAAAAACGTTCCACGTGACGTCATTGAGCAGCTTGCTGACTTAGAATTACCAGCTGTCTGGTTTAAAAAAATTAACCAACGGGTTTACCCAGAGGGAGAATTAGCTTCATCCATGCTTGGATTTGTTAATGCAGAAGGTAAAGGTCAATATGGCATAGAAGCATCTCTTAGTGATGTAATCGGCGGTAAGGACGGCCTTATCAAATCCACTGCCGACGTTAATAAAGTCGCTTTAAGTATCGGTAACGACAATATCAAGATTCCAGCTGAGGACGGTAAGAATCTGGTCCTATCTATCGATCGTGGACTTGAACAAGGTGTAGAGAAAATCACAAAAAAGCATATTGATGAAACCGCCGCCACTCACGCCTCAGCCCTAGTAATGGACCCTAATACCGGTGAAGTTTTAGCGATGGCAAATTTACCAAATTATAATCCTGCTGAATATGGCTCCGTGACTGACGCAGCAGTCTTTGTTAATCAAATTACCGAGGTTCCATACGAACCTGCTTCAGTTTGCAAAAGCTTTGCGTTTTCATCTGCTATTAATGAAGGCGTAATGACAGCTGACACAACTTATTTTAATCAAGGTTATGAAATGGTTGATGGCTGGAAGATTAGAAATGCCGAACAACGTAGTAGTCTTTATGGCACGATCGATATGCGAAAGGCATTATATTGGTCGCTCAATACTGGCTCCATCTATGCACTCAAACTACTTGGTGGTAATCCCAGTCAGATTACCCAACAAGGTCGCGAAAAGCTTTATGATTATTATCATAATAAATTCCGTCTCGGACAAGCAACCGGTATTGAACTTTATGAAGCCGAAGGTTTTATCCCAGACCCAAACGAAGGTTGGGGCCGTGACTCAGTCTACGCCAACATGACTTTTGGGCAAAATCTTGGTATTACGATGATTCAAACTGCCACTGCTTATTCTGCCGTTATTAATGGTGGGACTTATCGTACTCCAACTATTATTAAAGGGGAATTAAAAGATGGCGAAGTTATTCCACTAGAAACCACATCAGAAGCCATTCCTAAACGTATTGAGGATAAGATTCTTAAGGACGAGACCTCAACAATGATGCGGGAGATGTTTGTCAATAACCGTGATTATAAAGTTAAAGGAGGCATCGATCGTCCAGGCTACACCATCGGCGGTAAATCTGGTACTGCACAGGTAATTAAGGACGGCTCCTACGATGATACTATGAGTGAAACGGTAGGGACTTACATCGGTTTCGTCGGACCAAATGGGGAGTTGCCAAAATATGTCATAATGGTTAAAATGTTAGGAGAGGGCCAATACTTGGACGGCACTATCGCCAGTAGCTTATTTGACGATATCTCCAACTACCTCATCGATTATCTAAAAATAAAACCAGGGAATTAAAATGACTATCAATGATGAAATATTCTACGGTTTGCTACTTGCACTTGGTAGCTTCCTTCTTTCAATGGTGCTTACGCCTTTTTATACGCACTTTGCATATAAATACAAATTTTGGAAAAAGCAAAAGACCACAACCGTGGATGGCAAAGATTTACCAATAATGCGCAAACTGCACGCGCATAAATTCAAACATGTCTTCCCAACCATGGCTGGTTTAGTCGGCGTCATCGCGGTCACTGCTGTTACCTGGATTTTTAATCTAGATCGCGGTCAAACTTGGCTACCACTTGTGGGCTTTCTAGGCGGTGCATTGGTTGGCGTGATCGATGATGTGATTAATATCTTTGGCTCCGGACGTGGCGCTGCGGGTTTACGTGGTCCTGTTAAATTCTTTCTAATATCTGTTGTGGGGCTAGCCCTAGGTTGGTTTTTCTCATTTAAACTTGGTTGGACCGATATTCTTGTTCCGTTCGTTGGAGACTTCAATATTGGCGCTATTTGGACTATGCTGATCTTTGCCTTTGCTGTCGTAGCAACATCGAACGCCGTTAATATCTCAGATGGCTTAGACGGACTTTCCGGTGGTCTCGCCATGATGTCCTATGGAGCATTTGGTGTGATTGCTTTATTCCAAGGTAATATGTTGCTCTTTGGTTTTTGTCTTACAGTCGTGGGATGGCTACTCTCTTATGTCTGGTTTAATGTTCCGCCTGCTCGATTCATGATGGGGGATACTGGTTCTTTTGCTCTTGGTGCCGGTTTGGGCGTAGTCTCAATGATGACTAATTCATTTCTACTTCTTCCTATCATTGGCCTGCCATTTGTAGTAGATACCGGCTCAAGCTTAATTCAGCTTGCCTCTAAAAAATTCTTCCACCGCAAAGTCTTTATTTCCGCTCCGCTCCACCATCATCTTGAAGCCAAAGGCTGGGGTGAAGCTAAGATTGTTATGCGCTTCTGGATTATTGCTGGCGTCTGTGCTATCTTAGGTGTCTTTATTGCTGCAACTGGAGGTGCAATTTGAAAACTCGCAAACACAGGTCAGACTTAGTGATTTTATTCGCCACACTTGGTCTTATGGCATTAGGCTTAATAATTATCTACGCTATTGGTCCGATGCGTGCTAACGTTCTTAATAGTACTTATGGTAGTAATTATGATTCAAATTATTTCTTTTTAGGCCAACTTCGCGCTGTAATTTTAGCTCTAATTGCTTTTTTCGCAGCTTTTAAATGGGTCCCATATAAATATATTAAAAAATATGCCAAGCCCATCATGATTGTGGCACTACTCTTATCAGCATTACTTTGGGGACTATCTCTTATGCATAGCCCTTTGGCTAAATGCGAACTTGGCGAATGTCGTTGGTTTCAATTTGGCCCCATCAGCTTTCAGCCAGCCGAATTATTAAAACTTGCCATGGTAATTTATCTTGCCGATTTTCTTGCTCGCAAAAGGGAAGAGGGCAATATTGGTAAATGGCAAGAATTCTGGCTACCTCTCTTGATCGTTTGTGGCGCTTCATTATTTTTGGTAGTTATCGCACAGGGTGATCTTGGCACGGGCGTCGCTTTAATCTCGATCATTTTTGGCTCACTACTCATTGCTGGGGTTCCTGCCAAACAGTACCTAATCATGGTGGCATTAGTCTTGGCTGTCGCTGTTGGTGCAATCGCTACTTCAAGTCATCGTATGGAGCGTATTGATGCTTGGATGACAACTTTAAGCGGTGGGGAATCATCCGATTCCACTTATCACATCGAAAATGCTATGCTCGCCATCGGTACTGGTGGCCTCGCAGGCGTAGGCATCGGCAACTCTGTTCAAGCCACCGGCTATTTGCCAGAGTCCATTAATGACTCAGTCTTTGCCATCATGGGTGAAACCTTTGGTTTTATTGGCCTATTTCTCATTTTAGTTGTATTTGGCGCAATTTTAATTCGTATGCTCAAAGTTGCCGAAGGTACCAAGGATACCGAGAACCGTCTAGTTGTTATCGGCGTCTTCTCTTGGACTTTAGCTCAAGTAGTGGTTAATATTATGGCAATGACTTCACTTGTTCCAGTAACTGGTATTACGCTACCTTTGTTATCGTATGGAGGCACCAGCATGGTCTTTATTGCTTTTGCTTTAGGTCTAGTTTTGCAACTTTCATGTTATACTAGTAGAGAGGTAACCACAAATGAAGATATTAGTAGTAGGGGGCGGCTCGGGGGGACACATTACACCAGCCGTCGCCGTAGTCCGCGAAATTCTAGAGAAAAAACCTCGCGCCGAGGTTGAATTTTGGACCGATTTCAAATATTACAAAAATGTCACTAAGCTTACCACTGAGATTGGTGTTGCTTGGGGCGAAGAAGCTCGCCATAAAAAAACCACTTATATTCGTGTGCGACGTATTCCGGCTGGTAAGTTTCACCGTTATTCTAACTGGGAATTCAAAGATTATTTCATACATCTATGGATCACTATCAAAGATCTAATTATCGGTAATATCCTTGGTTTTTTGGGCTTTATCGCCGGCTGCATTACGGCGTTCTTCCGACTATTGTTTAAACAAAATCGCCCCGACATCATCTTCTTAAAAGGCGGCTATGTCTGTTTACCAGTTGGCCTAGTTGCTAAACTATTTAAGATACCCTACATTATTCATGAATCAGATGCTGTTGCCGGTCTCGCAAATCGCCTTCTTATGAAAAAAGCCAAGAAAGTCGCCTTTGGTAGCCCCATTTCTGAAGAGATTCAAGAAAAACACCCTAACTACGTTTGGACTGGCATTCCAGTGGGTCCAGAATTTAAGCCAGTCAGTGGCAATAAGCAAATCTCTTTAAAAAAAGCTTTTTCATTCAATGCAGATAAGCCTCTTGTCATTATCACTGGCGGTTCACAAGGTTCTGAAAATCTTAACGAAGCTACACGTGCAATTTTACCAGAGCTGCTGAAGTTTACCTCAGTAGGCTTAGTTGCTGGTCGCAAGCACTACGAAAATATGATCGACCTCAAAAAATATGAAAACTGGGATAAGGCTGAACTAGAATCCAATTTCCGTATGTGGGAATTTAATACTACCATGGATGAATTAATGGGGGCTGCTGATGTTGTAGTCTCGCGCGCTGGCGCCACTACTATCGCTGAATTAGCTGGGCTAAAAAAAGCTGTCATTTTAGTGCCATTTGCTCGTCTACCGGGTGGCCATCAAACTAAAAATGCCGCACGCCTTGCAAAAACCAAAGCCGTTTCTGTTATTGACGATCTAAAAATGGTCAATAATCCCAATATACTCCTTGAAGAGATCCGTCACCTCATCAAGTCACCTCGCTTGCGTGCTGACATGGCCGATCATTTAGCTAAAGAAGCTCGTGCCGACGCTGCCAAGCGTCTTGCCGAAATAATCCTAGAGGAGGCTTAAAGTGCCTAGGTCTTCTTCAAATAAAGATCACGCACCTACTTCGGATGGCCCCGTGTTAGCTCGTCGTAAAATGAATCGTAAGTCTACCATTATGTCCGGTCGTACTATTGGCGAAAAAAGGGAACGACTCGAAACTGCCAACGAGCGTGCTCATGCTCGTAAAAAAGACAAAAAGAAAAAAGCTATGAGGGTGTCATTTACTATTATCGGGTTCGCCATTTTGGCAATCATTTTAGTGATAATTTGCGTGAGTTTTGTCAATAATGGCAGAGAGGGTTCAATCAATGAGGTCGTCATCGAAGACCTCACTGAGTACAAGCCAACAATTGAGATAGTTGACGAAGATGCTTCGGCTGCCGGCGGCAAGATTACTAATCGTATGACCACCTACATCGGCCAGGCGGAAGCTGATTTTAAAGCACTTGGTTATGTCCCGACCAAAGTCATTATACCCTCTGGCTCTATTCGTACGCTTCACTTTTATTTAGAAGGTTACAAGGGCTATATTAAGACAACTATCGACCGTGGTTCGGCCGTCTCGGTTGAAGATGCCGATCGTCTCATTCGCTATCTTGCTAGCCAGGAAATCAAAGATTTCGAATACCTCGACGTCCGCACCCAGGGTAAAGCTTTTTGGAAATAAACCATGCCCGATCACAATTAGGGGTAATTAAGCTATTACGATAGGGATAAAAGGGAAATATATAAAATTACAGGGGTAGACCTCTGTTAAAAGCGATTCTGATAATACCCTATTCTGTTCGGTTTTTGTTCTAACTTTTTTATGATACAAAATAAGACATCATCAAAAAAAATGTGAATTTATAGAGGAGGGAAGCAAAAAGGGAAATAAAAACGGGGAAAAGTCAAATTTACAAATTTGGCCCAAAATCCGATCAAAATGGACGGGTTTATAGAGGTAGGTATATTTATGTAGCTAATATTGGGCGTTTAAAATAGATTTGACCCGTTGTAATCTCTACAAACCCAGTATGCGAGCGTTCGTCAAGGATCATTAGTGACAATTATTTTAATTTCTGAACGTTTATAACCACATAAATATTCAATACAAACATTCTAAGACGCAAACGTCTAACAAGCTTATGTAGAGATTATCAACTGCGCAAGTCTAATATCTAAGAATAACTACATAAATATACGTACACACACAAACACGACATTACTATTTTAGGCACAATTCCCGCCCACCAGCATAAATTTACCCTTAAAAGACGATAACTTAATCGTCTAAAATCCAAAGTGCTTATGTCTTAAAATCTATATTGTGCGACATTAAGCTTATGTTAAAATCACGATTCATGATCCAATTAAAAGCCGGCCATTTTTACATTGAGCCGACTTTTAATTATTTATAATTCCCGCTTTTCCCGTTCAAGTTCTTGTTTTTATTTTTCTGGTGATTTCTTAATGCTTTATAGCTAAGAATCCGTCTACTGAATTATCTTTGCCCGCATAGTGGTCTGTGCGTTTAACAGGGGTCAACAGAGAGGTATCTACGTGGGACGGTTGAATATTTACGGTCGATTTTTCCTGATATTCTACCTCTGGACGAACAGGGGTAACACTAGTGTCAACATTAGACTGCTTATTGATAGAGGGAACTACAGGGGTAGAATTGGCGCCTTGACTCTTATTTTCGAGGTGTTTCTTCCCTTTTTTAGATTTATGCTTGTTCTTCTTGGATGAGTTACTGACGAACTGCACATTTCCCTGACCGTTTTCAGCAACCATGCGAGCTAAATCCTTCAACCCCAAACTTTCGCGACCTTCAGCCGCATTCGGACTAAGCCCAGAGCGACGCATTTCATTCTGTGGCGAGACGTGTCTTAAGTTCGGTTTTTGTTCGGCATGGCGATTAGGTGAAACAAATTGCCTTTGATTCCCTGTCGGTCTAAAGATCGGAGGCTCAGTATTTTTAGAATCGATTATTAAACGCGGTTCATTTTGTCGACCAGAGTCCGACAACTCTTTCTTATACTTTTCTGATTGTTCAATGGTCTCGCGAATCTCTTCTTCGACTTCGAGTCTAGGTTTAGCATAGTACTCGCGAGAATGGGCAATAATTGCTTCAAGATTATCCTTTGGCGTGGCAGGTAATGATAAAGTAGTAGCCGAAAAAGCCGGCACTTTTTCACCATTAATAATCATCGAAATTACAAAATGACGGTTATTTAGTTGAATGATGTCAGACTCTTCAAAGGTTGGCTCGAACTGCTTAACCAACACTGGCGCATCGTCGGCGGAAACACGGAACGAGATCGTTGTACCGACGTTACCAAAGACTGCATCACGTACCGAATCGGTCATTTGCGCTACGTATTGGTTTGCTACAGTGAGATTTAGACCGTATTTACGAGCCTCAGATAGAATCACCGCAAAGGAATCTGTAGCAAAGTTCTGGAATTCATCTACGTAGAGATAGAAGGGACGCCTATCCTTTACGTCGGGAATATCCGAACGTGACATTGCGGCAAGTTGAACTTTTGTAACCAAGAATGCACCCAGGATAGCAGCATTATCTTCACCAATTAAACCCTTAGAAAGATTTACGACCAGAATCTTGCCTTCGTCCATAATCTTACGGATGTCGAAAGATGATTTTGGCTGACCGATAATATTGCGGATAATTGGATTGGCGGTAAAAGCGCCGACCTTATTTAACACTGGCGCGATTGATTCATTCACCTGTTTATCATTCCACTGGCCAAATTCGTGTTTCCAGAATTGTAATACTGTTACGTCTTTGCAATATTCTAGGGTTTCTTTGCGGAAATCTTTATCAGTTAATAATCTAGAAATATCTAACAAAGTTGTCTCAGGGCGGTCTAGTAATGCTAGCAATGTATAACGTAGAATATGCTCCAATCTTGGACCCCAAGAGTCACCGAACATACGCTTTAATACGCCAATTACTTCAGAACAAATGTTTGGCTTTTTGGCTGGATCAGAAACTTCAAGTGGATTGAAGGCGACAGGGAATGCTGTGTCTGCCGGGTTAAAATACACTACATCATTAATGCGTGATTCTGGGACAAATTTAAGATTATCGATCGCAAAATCACCATGCGGGTCAATAATACAGTAACCTTGATTATAAAATACGTCAGAGAGTGCTAAAAGCTCTAACATGCCGCTTTTCCCTGCTCCAGTCTGACCTATAATGTAGACATGACGTGAACGGTCTCGACGTAGTAAGCCAAATTGATGATTGATGCCACGGAAATTAGTCAAACCGAAAGCCGAAATGTTTTCATCTGTGGCAGTTTCACCAGTAAGTACTGGTAATTGGGCGGGTGGCTCTGCTGTTTTCGAAGAGGCCCAAACGATGTTCGGAGTTTCTACCGATGTATGCGGTAAATGGTAGACCGAAGCTAGCTCCGAAATGTTTAGAATGAATCCGCGGTTGCTGAATTGACGAATCTTATAGGCATCTAAATCTGCTTTATTAAAACTGCCGCCTAGCTGTTTAAAACCATTCAAATTAGTTGAATTAAACTGTTTAAAAGTACCAACCAGAGCCTGCATATTAAGTCTAGCATCAGTATCATTTTGGCCTAAATATGCTAAGCGAATCTTAACTTCGTAACCTAACTTCGTGGCTTTTTCTTCGGCTTTAGCAATTCTGGTTTTGTCACGCTCGGATAATTCAATTTGGGTACCGGAATTGGTGCCACCAGCTGGTGGACGAAATAATGCCGCAATCGCCTCGACCATCCAAGTCCAGTCGATTCCTGTACCAGCAAATAAGGATTTTGTACCAGTTTTAATTCGACGAATCCATCTATCTGTGGTAGTTTTGTGCCAATCATCGGGGATTGGCCGTGCTAAAATCTGCACCCATAATTCTTCCGAACGATCTGGATTTAGTTTTGCTAGTGTACCAGTAATACCAGCCAGAGGGTCTACCTCAAAACTTTCAAAAGTCTTGATTGGTAAGGCCTCGTCTTCTATTAAACTCAGTTCAGACATATAGCTGACTGGATATTTGGAGCGATTATCTACATAATCTTCGTTCATCTTGTAGATCTGTACAGTTGGATACTGAGAATAGATCTGTCCTTCTACAAAACTTTGTAAAACCTTTGGTACCCATACATAAAAACGTATTTGTCCTGCTGTGGATACAATCTCAAACGATAGATGTTCTTGCACGCCACCAGAATTGCGCAATTCCTGACGGTCTCGTAAAATTCCGTGCAGCGAGGCAAACATTTGTTCTGCCGCCAACTCTTGCTTATCATTGGTGCGAGGAATCTCCAACATTAGCAGTACTGAGTCAACGTTTAGCACCTTCAAGCTGTTCAACTTTTTATAATTGCGATAAGTCAAAAATGCGAGCACACCGACTATTGGCATCCAGAATATCGGCATTAAAATAAAATGTATAATCGCTTCCATATTAATATTTTAACATAATACTTATGCTAAAGTGTAAGAATTTTTGTCAACTTTCTTGAAAGATTTTTTGTTCTGAAGGTTAAGCAAAATAGTGGTCTCTTTTACCTTACGGACGCGTAAAACTTGTTTTACGATTTCTTCACGGGAAAGAGGTTTATCAGATTTTTCGAGAATCGAACGGATAATATCAGAGATGGTTCCCTTCTTGTAGCCCCAGCTTGCTAGGGCGTAGATACCGCGACCAATCAAAACGAAACGTGAATCTTTGATCAATTCGTTATGAATAGCTTGAACGGTAACATTTTTGCGTTTAAAATTAGATTCTTGAATCTCTTTTGCGATTTCGGAGAAATGCATCGGTTCCTTGCGAGTTTCAAGGATGACGAAGATCTTGTCGCGAATATTCTTAGGATTCACGGCGGGCCATTTGGCAAGACCCCATAAGCCATTAAGAGTTGCCAGACTTTTAGAAATTGACGCTACTGCTCTTATATGGTCAGGATGCTCATAATTTAGTTTATTGTCAAGTTCATCAAGCGTCATTGGCTTTTTGTTCTCTTTAATCACACGTACAATCTCATCTACACGTTCGCGAATCTTTCTGGAATCACCATATTCAGAAATACCAATGGCCGCGTGGTAGCGGTCATTTTCTTCAATTACAGTTAAACCTTTGGAAAAAGTGGCGATAAAATAAATACCGGTCTTTTCGGTAGGTTCGGTTTTACGACCATATACTTTATCAGCTAAGTCGGATAGTCTTGCTACGCGACCCATTTCAGTCAAATTGCGAATTAAGATTTTTTCAGCGGGTGCAAGTTCTGGTATCTGATTCTCCTCTGCGGAAATTTGGAGACGAATTAAAATAGCCTTTTCAAGTTGCCTAACTCTTTCCCTTGTAATTGATAACATTTCACCAATTTGTTCAAGGGTTTCTTTTGTGCCGGTGAGCCCAAATCGTCGTGAAACGATCTCCTTTTCTCGGTCCTGTTCTATGATTTTTAGACTGCCTTCTATTGCATTTTTGAGAATTTCCGCATTCTGGTCCATCAGTACCTTTCCTTGTTCCACCCCTATTAATATTAACAATTTGTACTATAATATCATAGTTTTGGGAGAATGTCAACTATGAAATTATCTATTCCTGACATATATTGTAGCATATTTTTTACAAAAAACGAAAATAATTATAAAAAAGTTTGAAACTTAAAATTTCCTTAACGCAATATTAAAATTTGTTTAATCGTTAAAAAGCGTGCTATAATAAAAGAGCAATACTTCGTAGTTTATAGCTAGAACTATTGATGAACCTGTTCGTAATCAAAAATGGCACCGTAAGGACCTAATTGCGAACAGTTCTATCTGCAAACAATGAAGTATTGCACCCCTTGCGGTGCCATTTTTTACATATACGCCTTTTAAAAATAAAATGGCACCGTCAGGGGGAAATTAATAAGTGAGGTAAAATGCGGACATTTAGTCGACAATTACGCGCCGCTGAGAAAAAAACCTTTCCCTATTGGACAGGTGCATCAAAAAAGCTCGCAGATATTATAACTATGACAGTATTGACATCAAACATATTATTACTATGTTCTGTTTTTGACGTCTCTGCCCTCACCTACCAATCTACAGTAGACGTCGGCTTCACCTTCAACCCTACTATCTCACTTAATCTCTCAGGTGATC
>CAMVCL010000014.1 GCA_947165975.1 uncultured Candidatus Saccharibacteria bacterium
CCTCTGGCGGATTTATGAAACCAGACTCTTCTACTTTTGCCTGCATCTCTTCTGGCAATTCTCGACCAAGATATATTGGCTCACCATTTTTATCGGTAGTTGTGTGTGATGCGATTTGTTCTGCAATTTTATGACCTAAGCTTTGCCAAACAGTATGTTCATTACTAGCGTTCTCACCGTTGTTATTTATGGTTTCTCCGCCCATGTACCTCCTAAAAGATAAATAATATAATTCTTAAGTTAATTGTAGCATTTTTTAATGGAATAACAATTAGTTTAAAAAATAAAACCCCAAAGGGTCTGAAAATTCTGACTGATGCTGGAGATTGGGCTCGATTGAAGAGAAGAGACAACGAATTCTATCTTTTTGAGCATCGTAAGGTGTTGGTAAATCGGGAGAAAAAAAGGAAATCCCTCTCTGGTACGCAAATTATAACAATGAATGCAAGCTTCATTATTATAATTTGGTACACCCGACACGATTCGAACGTGCGACCTTCAGTTCCGGAAACTGACGCTCTTATCCGCTGAGCTACGGGTGCAAAGCAATTCAAATTGTAGCATAGATGTAAGGGGTTGTAAATTTGGGATGAGCATGGTAGAAAAAGCCATGCTAAAGGTTATGTGGAAAGATATACATCAATCATATTTCGTGGCGTTGATTTGTATAGGAATTATTATTGGTGCGATTTTGGCATTAATCTTTAGAATCGATTATTTTGGATCGTGGATTTGGATTATGCTGATAGGCCTATTGACGGTGTTTGTATTTTTAAAGCCGAAAAGCTTATTTATAATTGTCGCTTTGATGATAGGGATGATATTGGTGTTTTTTCGAGTGGCAATGGAGCTAAGAGGAAAAAACTATATTCGGAGTTTATGGGGAGAAACGGTGCTGGTAGAGGGGAAAATTGAGGGCGACCCCAATTTAGACGAAAAGGGCACCAAAATAAAAATTGTAGATTTACGATTTGGCGAAGAAAAAATATCAGCACGAGGAAGTGTTTATGCCTCTTTGAAATTGAATGATGAAATAAGGCGTTCGGATGAGGTTATCTTGTCGGGAATGTTGACGGAGGGTTTTGGCATATATGCTGGATATATGTATTTGCCAAGAATAGTGAAGATTAGACGTTCAGAGCCAGGGGATATGGTATTAGTTATTAGAGATTGGTTTGCAGGAAGAATACGAAGATTAATCCCAAAACCTGAAGTGGATTTAGGTTTATCGTATTTGTTAGGAATGAAAACTGGGCTTTCGGAAGAATTATCAGCAAATTTGCGAATGGTTGGATTGGTTCATATCGTTGTAGCTTCTGGAACACACTTATCAATTTTAGTAGAGATAGCGAGAAAGATTTTTGGTAAAATATCACGGTTCGCTGGACTGATGTTTTCAGTTTTATTCATATTGTTTTTTATGGCGTTAGTAGGATGGACTCCGTCAATTTTACGTGCAGGTATAATGGCGCTTTTGAGTCTATTGGTTTGGTATTATGGTCGAGAAATTGCACCGTGGCGATTAATTGTAATCGTGGCGGCAATTACTTTAATGAAAGATCCGATGTATTTGATTAATCTTGGATGGCTTTTGTCGTTTGCTTCGTATGCTGGGATTATGATATTGGGACCAAAGTTGACTAGATTTTTTTATGGTGATTTAAGACCAAATTTTATTGCTTCAATGATCATAACGACAATAAGTGCAACATTGATGACTCTTCCGATTACCTTATATTATTTTGGTACAATTTCATTAATATCGATATTGGCGAACTTGTTGATTTTGCCAACTTTGCCTATAGTGATGGGGTTAGTGTTTCTTGTGGGGATAGTTTGTGGAGCGTTTGGTGTAGAAGCGTTAATTAGTTTTTTGGCTACAAAAATATTAGATTTTCATATTATGGTAGTAGATTGTTTGAGCGAAATGCAACAGTTTATTGTCGAGATACAACCGTATCAAACTTGGGTATTTGCGATATATATGCTATTGATTAGTCCATTCATTATTGGATTTGTTCGAAGAAAATTATGTTACAATAAAAAGCATGAGTATAATGATTAAAGAACAAAATGGCATTTCTAATGTAAAAATAAAAATAATCAGATTCCTAGTAGGGATACTACTATTAGAGGCGATTGTCTGGGCCATAATGATTATGGTAGACGGCTCGTCATCGAGTAGCTCTTTGACGGGATTGCCTTTGGCGTCTAGATTCCAATTAATGTTTTGGGTTTTTGCGGGTGTTTTGATTGGGGCTGTGCTAGGTTTTCGTTGTTTAGAAAAAGGCGAAAAAATATCACGAATCGCGGCATGGACTGGAATGATTGCTGGTTTGGTAGCAGCACTGATACAACTAGCTTTGATCTGGGGGTTGTTTTCGATAATTGAAGTAACGGGATTGTACTCGGCAGGTCTTTCGGTGATAGGAAAAATAATGTTAGCGGCTACGATTATAGCACTATCGGGGATAGGTATTGGCTTAGTGTCTATTATTGAAGATAATGGCAGTTCGATTGGGGCTCTTAAGTTTACAGCAATGATTTGTGGTGCATGTTTTTGTTTAATTACCGTAATTCTAATTTTTGTAAGTCTTTCGGATGTCTCGGAAGCTTTTGGAAAAGCTTTACCTATATCTGGTGTAGCTGCTTCATGTTTTGTAATCTCTAGTTTTGTAGCGTTATTATTATCTTGGTTTAATAGGAAAGATGCAATTAATAAAATGTTGGCTGGTGAAACTACTAATAATACTCAAAGTGTCGATTTTGACGCAAACAATAAGCCGCGTCCGGCGAATGATTCAAGCAATTATAGTGGAGTAAGTGATGATATTATTGAACGTGAAGTACAAGAACGGATGGCGGCCGAAAAAGAAAAAGCAAAGCAAGCTGCGATGCCACCATTGCAAGATGAAAATTTAGTTCCTACAGTCTCACGCGATAATGAAGTTAAAATCGAAAAACCAGTCGATTTTAGCGGTGAAGAATTTCAGAATAAAAATGACGAACAGAACAGCCAGTAATAGTTATTAATTTTACTTTTGGCAACTAAAATGGTAAAATAATAGAGAAGATTATTATTAATTTTAATGGGGAGTTAGAATGTCTGGACATAGTAAATGGGCAACAACTAAGAGACAAAAGGCGGTTGTTGATGCGAAGCGTGGGGCTCTTTTCACTAAGATCGGTAATCAGATTGCGATTGCAGCGCGAGCTGGCACTGATCCTTCCATGAATCCGAGTTTAGCAATGGTACTTGAAAAGGCTCGTCATGCGAATATGCCAAAAGTTAATATTGAGCGTGCGATTGCGCGTGCGGCTGATAAATCTGCAGCGGCACTAATTGAAGAGACCTATGAGGCATATGGTCCTGGTGGGGTTGGTATTGTGATTGAAGTTGCAACCGATAATAAGAATCGAACTCTGCCAGAAGTGCGTCATACGCTTGATAAAAATGGTGGTAGAATGGCAGATGCCGGTAGCGTGATGTTTCAATTCTCGCGTAAAGGTGTGATTGAAATTTCAAATAAAGGCGAGGATGCTTTAATGGTGGCGTTGGAGGCTGGCGCAGAAGATGCAACTGAAGAAGACGAAGGAATCGTGATTTATACAAGCGCTTCAGACTTAATGAAAGTTAGACAGGCTTTGGTGGATGCTGGGCTTGAAGTTACTAGTGCGGAGCAACAATATGTGCCAAGTTCGTATGTACCAATTGAAGGTGAAGCAGCAGAAAAATTAGAGAAATTGTTGGCGGCGATAGACGATCTTGATGATGTGACAAATGTCTATACGAATGCTGAATAATTATTGAGCTTATGCTATAATAATTGCATAGATGGAATATAAACCTGGATATTGTGCGCATTGTGGGCAGCCTCTACAGCTAGGGCAGGATTTTTGTGCTAATTGTGGTACTAAGCGGGGCGAGACCTATAATCCTAATGACATCACAAATCAGGCTGCGCAGCCGATGTCGGTTCAAACAGGTGCGTCATTTCAAAATGGCGCGGTGCAATCTACGATGAGCCAAGGTGTGCCAATGCAGAATATGTCGGCTCAGAATAATATGATACAGACGTCGTTTCCTCAAGGTAATGTAACGCCGGTGATGCCAGTAAAGCCAAAAAAATCCAAAAAGAAGATTCTAATATGGTCAGGAATAATTGCAGCATTGGCTCTGATTTTGATTGTGGTACTAGTAATAGTCTTAAACATTAAAGGTCAAGATCGCACTATCATGGTTTATATGGTTGGTTCCGATTTGGAATCTGAATCAGCGGCAGGAAGCTTGGACATTACTGAAATGAAAGAAGCGAATTTCGATCCAGAGCATACAAAAGTATTAGTATATACGGGTGGAACAAAAAAGTGGGCGCTAAGTGAAATAAGTGCGGATGAGAATGCAATTTTTGAAGTTGTGGGTGGGGAAATAAAAAAAGTTCAGACTTTTGAAAAGAAGACAATGACTGAGCCAAGTAATCTAATTGATTTTATAAATTTTGCTTACGAAAATTATCCGGCTGATATGTATGACTTGATATTATGGGATCATGGTGGAGGTCCAATTTTTGGTTATGGTTTGGATGAAAATTCAATGAGTGGTACGCCGATGAGGGTTCCAACTTTGGTTAAAGCACTAGCTGAATCAAAATTTATCTTAGATGGAAAGAAATTTGATTTTATAGGTTTCGATGCCTGTTTAATGGGTAGTATTGAAGTTGCGAAATCACTTAGTGCTTATAGCGATTATCTTATCGCATCGGAGGAGGTTGAACCTGGTAATGGTTGGAATTATGCATTCCTAAATGATTTAAGCGAGGAGAACCACGTTAAGGATACTGAAGAATTAGGGCAAAGTATCATAGATCATTATATGTCACATTATGATGATTATGCTTATGATGTTGACTTGTCTTTGTCGATGGTAGATTTGAAAAAGATCAATAAACTGACTGAATCAACAAATGATTTGTTTTCGAATGTAAAAGAAAAAATCACTACCCAGACTTTTTCGGAATATTCACGGATGATGACTAGAGATAAGGTGTATGGATATACTGGTCGTGATAGTGAATCATATGATTTGGTGGATTTGATGGATCTTTGTAGCAGCTTACAGGGTGATTATTATGATAAGGTTAATAGAATAAAAACAGATTTTGAAGATGCGGTAGTTTATAATCGTAGCAATATGGAGAATACTAATGGTTTGTCGGTTTATTTTGTGAATTTTAATAAAACAGAAGCAGAAAGAATGTTAGTTGCTTACAAGGATGTGTCATTTTCTGATGGATATTATGATTTTTTGACGAAGTATAAAGATTTTGTAGTTGGTGAAAAAATGGTATCGAGGACAGCATTTAAAGACTTGGAAGAAACTAATCGTGGGGGAGTAATAATGGTAGAAATACCGAACGAATTAAAGGATAATTATCAAAGTGGAGAAATAATCGTTTATAGAAAACTTGGTGAAAATAAGTTTATGCCTATTTATCGTAGTTCTGAGGTTGAATTGAGTGGTAATAAGTTGATGGCAACTTCGTATAATTTGCAGTTCGTGATTGAGGTGACTGGAGATGAAGGAACTGAATATGGTTGGTCTGTGATGGTAGAAAAAGAACGCACTTATGATTATGCTGATTATGTTACGTTTGGAGTATTGTATTATAACGACGATTCCTCACTCGGTTTTTCGCCGAAAAGTTATGAAATGCATTTGAGAGTACCAAGAGGAAGCAATGAAGCTGAAGTGAGAGATATAAGAGTAGCTTCAGATAATGATTTATCTAGTAAAATGAGTTTTGCACAGGATAAAATTAAGATTATAGAGTTTACGGCAGGGACTTACAAACTATTCAATGAGGCCGGTGAGCAGGATGATAATATGGAAAGCTATGGACAAATATATGGGACTGGAGCAGATATAGAAGGTGGTGACACTTATAAGATAAAACTTGTAGGTCTGGATTTTGATTTTGGCAATATTTATAATGGTGAGTTTAAAAGTTTGACAGATTATTGGGCAGAATTTATAGTACATGATACGCAAGGGAATGCGCATAGATTAAATCTAATTCATATTGATAATTAAGAAAGGAGCAACAATGAACCAATGTGAAAAATGCGGTCAAACAGTAGCGGAAGGGGCGGCCTTTTGCACCAATTGTGGGGCGCCAGTGAGTTCTAGTGTTAATATTACCCCAAATCCTTCTGAGCCTACTGCTGTATCAGGTGGAACAATTAATACGAATATGTCTCAGCCCTTATCAGAATCAAGTATAAATACGGTTCCGACGGATGCTATGGCAATGAATGTGGAGACGACGCAAGCTTCAACGCCTGAAAAGAAGAAAGTTGACGGTAAGATGATCGGCGTGATTGTGGGTAGTATTATTTGTTTGGCTGTTGGTATTGTAGGAATCGTTCTTGCCGCGACGAGTGGCAATAAAGGTGGGGATGAAGTTGCTGTAAATAGTGGAAGTACTACTGGTGACGATAGTGGTGGCGGTAGTACTATTGATGTTCATTCTTCTGGGACTAAAGTTGAACTTGATGGATATGAATTTGTGATACCTGATGATTATGAATATGAGATGGGGGTTGATGCAACTGATAATTCTAAGTATATAATGTATTCAGATAACAAAGATGCTTACGTTGGTCAAACTGCATATCTTGGTGATGCGACTTTTACTGCTGTTGAATCCAATATTGACTCTTTAGTGACAGAGCTTGCCGCAAAGGCGACTGAAGCTACTAGTGGGAGTGGTTCGTACAATGGGGTAGATTTTGTGTATGCGAATGTAAAAGGCTATGATGGTTATAATGTTGTCTACGCTTTCTCTGATGCAGACTTGCATTGTTTTATGACTTTTGTTATTACGGAATTAGACAAGGATGGAGTTCAATACTTAGAGAACGTTTCAAAAGTAGTTGCTTCGGCACAAAAAAAGAAAACGATGGATAGGTCTTTTGGTGGAGGCGCTGACTATACTAAGATACGTAAAATTAATTTAGACGGAATAAAGTAAAATAAACCCGCGAAAGCGGGTTTATTTAACGACCATTTTTCAAGCGAGGGTGCTTGCGTTTGTCGCTATGTTTATGATTATTGTTGCGATTCTGTTTGGAAATAGGTCGCAGTTTAATCTTTCTTGCCATAGAGATATTATAACATATTTTATTGTTTTATGGTATAATTAGAGGTGGAAAGGTGGCCGAGTGGTTGAAGGCACTGGTCTTGAAAACCAGAGATGGAAACATCCGCAGGTTCGAATCCTGTCCTTTCCGCCAAATTAATTAAAACAGAGTTTGCTCTGTTTTAGATAATTTGAAAGAAAAAATTAAGGATGATTCTGTTCTTTTCGTTATAATCGCCATTTTGGCGTTTTTTAATTGATATCGATTTCGGTGCCGGAAGTGGCGTTAATACCTAAATTGGATAGAATGACTAATTCATCGTCAGAAATCATATGAGTTGAATGTAGTTCGGCACTTTCGAGTTTACTGAGATTTTCAAGAACTTTTTTAACGACGGGGTTGGTAGAAGAACAGATGGATAAGGCAATTAATACTTCACTGAGTTTTAGATAGCTTTCTTTGAAATTGCTAGTCTTATTCTTAATTTCTAGAATTGGTTCTAGAATAGTGGGGGCAATTAGATCGACTTCGTCGGGAATGCGGCTGAGAGCCTTGAGGGTGTTTAACATTGTGCTAGAAATTGGTGAAAGATAGCCAGTTTTACGCCCAACGATGAACTTTTTACCAACCTTAATGCAGGCACTCGGTAGATTGCCTGATTTGATACGCTTTTCTTCGGCTTTTTCGGCAACGATACGATCCTTTTCGGAGATATTCAGTTCGTTCATGAGGAGCTTAATACGTTCTGGTACGTCTGGTGTGACGGCCCCCTTTTTGAGGTCTACGAGAGCGCGGTAATAACGTCGAATGATTTCGTCTTTGGCGGCACGTTGAACAGCCTTATCATCTGTGATACACTCGCCAATAACATTGACGCCCATGTCGGTAGGCGAATAATAAATAGTTTTGCCGGTGATGCGAGTAAGAATCTCTTTTAGGACTGGGAATGTTTCTAAATCACGATTGTAGTTAACGGCAGGAATGCCATATTTTTCTAAATGGAAGTAATCAATCATGTTTTTATCAGCAAGATCAGCTGTTGCGGCTTCGTAAGCAATGTTGACGGGATGTTTGAGCGGTAATGACCAGACTGGGAAGGTTTCAAATTTGGCGTAGCCAGCATTAGTACCACGTTTTGATTCGTGGTAAAGCTGGGAAAGGGTAGTGGCAAGTTTTCCAGAACATGGTCCAGGCGCAGAAACTACTATTAGAGGTTTCGTAGTTTTAATATATGGATTAGCGCCATAGCCTTCTTCTGAAACGATGGTGTCTACGTCGGTAGGGTAGCCTTTGGTAAAGGTATGAAAATAAGTTTTAACTTTATAGTCTTTTAGTCTTTCGGCAAAATCTTTGGCTTTTTTCTGTCCTTCAAATAGAGTAATAACTACGGAGCTAACATATAAGCCTTTGCTGCGTAGAAATTCAATTAATCTTAAGACTTCTGTTTCATATGAGATCATATGATCTGCACGAATCTTGGAACGTTCGATGGCGTCTGCATTGATACAAAGGATGATCTCGGCGTCGTCTTTGAATTCTTGTAGAAGTTTAATTTTAAGATCCGGTAAAAAGCCTGGAAGTGTACGTGCGGCGTGCTGATCGTCAATTAGTTTACCACCGAATTCGATATACAATTTATCGAACATTTTGATGCGTTGTTTGATTTTCTTCTTTTGGATTTTTAGATATTTTTCGGCATCAAAACATTTTTTCATATTGTATATAACCTCCTATTACGTAGTATTATACCACAGTGCTTTAATCGATATTAATTTCAGAGGGTGAGATTGTGAGAACTGAGCCTGGTTGAGCGGCGCCAGATAAAATAGAGGCGGCAACAATATTTTCGACGGTTTTTTGAACGATACGACGCATTGGTCGTGCGCCCATTTTGGGATCGTAGCCTTTTTCGATGAGGATTTGTTTAGCTTCGGGCGTAAGAGAAACGGAGATTTTTTGATTTGAAAGTGTTTTATTGGTTGAAGCGATAATTAGGTCAAGAACCTGTAGTAGATCTTCTTTTGAAAGTGGCTTGAATAAACAGATTTCATCGAAACGGTTTAAGAATTCTGGTTTGAACTCGCCGTTATTAATTAGTTCCTCAGTAATCTCTTCTTTAAGGGAGGTAATTTCGGCACCGGCAGAAATCTTATCACGGATGGTAGTAGCCCCAGCATTTGAGGTTGCAATAATAATGGAATCGCGGAAGCTTACTTCACGATTTTTTTCGTCACGAAGAATGCCTTCATCTAAAACTTGCAAAAGAGTTGTTAAGACGGATGGGTGTGCTTTTTCAATCTCATCCAATAAAATAACTGAAAAAGGCTGTTTCATGACTTGAGCAGTAAGACTAAGTGCGTCGGATGCTCCGTCTTTGATGAGACGAGATACATCTGATGCTGAAACAAATTCGTTCATGTCTAAGCGGATGATATTATTTTCGCCGTTAAAGTATACTTCGGAAAGAGTTTTAGCCAATTCAGTTTTACCTACACCGGTTGGGCCAAGGAAAAGAAAGGTACCGATAGGGCGATTTTGGTTTTTTACGCCTGCAGCAGCACGGCGAAGAGCATTTGAAACGGCGGAAACAGCTTCTTTTTGATCAATCATGCGTTCGTGAATGAGTTGTTCGAGATTGAGAAGTTTTTCTCGATCAGCATCAGAGTCGGCAATTTTGACTTTGACGCCGTAGGATTTTTCTACAGCAGTTTGAACTGATTCGGCAGTGACTAAGCCGTTTTCGGCGTGCGCAGCGGCTGATTCGAGCAATAGCTTGGCTTTTCCTGGCATTTCAATGTCATGAATATATTGTTCGCTAAGACGATAAGCTTCCGTGAGTGAGCGGTAAGTATAAACGACGTTTTTTTGGTATTCGAAATAGGGAACTTGGTCCATGAGAATTTTAATAGTTTCTTCTTTAGTGCTTGGATTAACCATAATTTTATTGAGAAGGTTGGCAAGGGCAGAATTTTTTGCAGAGATTTCGAGAAATCTTTGATTATCCATAATTAGGATCATACGAATGCGCCCAGCTTCTAAGACTGGTACTAATAAATTTGTGATATCGACCGAGCCGGGCCCTTCTTCAAAGAATAGGTGCGCATTATCGAGGCAAAGGATGATGTTTTTGGCAGAATAAATTTCATTGAGAATTTTGATCATGAGATATTCGAGTTCACCTTGATTCTTGGCGGCGGAGATTAAACTGGGGGCGTCTAATGAATATATCTGACGGAATTTTAGACTATTATCAATTTTAGAATCAGCATTCATTAAAGTTTCGGCTAGGGAATTGACAATAGTTGAACGGCCAGAACCATAAGCTCCAATCAGTGCGACATTTTGACGACCGCCATGAGTAAAAGTGTGAATGATTTTTTGAATAATTTCGGCATTTTCGGCTTGTTGAATTTTATAATTACTACCAGTATAGCGATCGGAAAGATTCATGGCGAAATGTTGTAAGGTTGGCGTGTAACCGAAAGCTAAGTCACGTGCAATACCACCAGAATGTCGTGGTTTCTTACTGTTTTTAACTATGCCATTGAGATAGTTAAACCAGCTAATACCTTGATATAAGTCGCTTGGGTTTAATCTGAGCTGACTTAGAAGCTGTTCAAAACTAGGTAAATTTTCAATGGCGGCTACTACCAGTATAGCTCCAGTGATTTCGGAAGAATTTGTTTTATCGCGAAGGTTTTTTGCGGTGATGTAGATTGGTTCAGTGGAACTAGGTAGATATTCAAGTAGTTGTTCGAAGATAGGAATTGTTAGTCCAAAACGTGCCATAATAAATGAGCCACCGGCAGTTTTTGGTAATACCTTTATTAATTCAGCCGGACTCATCTGTGGCTTTAATAGCAATAATAGGTTTTCTGAGACAAGGTCAGTAAAGTTTTCGGAATTTTTAATAGGAATCTCGCCTAGATCGTTCTTGATCCAGAAGATCATCATAAGCGGAATAACTGAAAATCCAATTAGCAGCCAGGAAAAAGGACTCTTGAAATATATTAAAGCAATGCCGCCAATAAAAAGAGTAGCAAACATGGCGGAAAATAATACCAGGATGTAACTATTGTTTAGCATACGTTTTTTGTGTGCTTTTTTCACGCGAATATTACTGGGATCAAAGACATTATTCATAGAGTAACTCCGGCGATAGTTAAAATAATTCCGGCGATTGGTATAAAAG
This sequence comes from uncultured Candidatus Saccharibacteria bacterium, assembly GCA_947165975.1. Taxonomy (GTDB): domain Bacteria; phylum Patescibacteriota; class Saccharimonadia; order Saccharimonadales; family Saccharimonadaceae; genus Nanosyncoccus. Next base: position 11,333 of record CAMVCL010000014.1, read on the forward strand.
GTATGACTGGCCAAAGTAGTATAAGAATTAAACTACAAATACTACTGAATATAATAATAACCGTTCCTGTTATCAGTAAGGTTAGACGTGAAAAAAAGCCTATGAAACGCGAGACAAGCCGATCGATGAACATATGGAATCTTATTTCTAATGAAGTATCAGATCCAGCTGTTTCGGCAGAAATTTGGCGAAAAGGTTTGAATAGAGTACGAATAAGTGAATTCATAGAAAAAAAGTCCATGGTGTTTGAAAGGCCAACACGAATCTTTTTTGCGAAGACGTTCCAACCGCGAGCATACCACCAAGTAAGCATTTCGAAAATTGCCATAAGTATATTATATCATGTATATGACGCTTATGGTATAATAGTGGCATGGATGAGCAGGAAGTACAGCAAAAAAGAAGAGAAAATGAAGAACAGGCGACTGCTGGTCGTGCTCGAATTTTGGGATTGCCATATTTAGATACGCGTGAATTTGAAAATGATATTGCATTGGTGCCAGGCGTATTAGAAAAGCAACAAATGCATCAAGATTTTATTATTCCTTTGCAGGGTGGTGGTGGAGAGGAACACTATCAATTTATGGTGACAAGTCAAACGCCACGTTCGTTGATTGATAAAATGCGACAAGAATACAACGATGAAGGCGAACGGGTGGATTTTTTCTTAATCTCCAACTCTGCTTATAAAGTGTTCATGTTGAGATATGACCCACCGCAAGTCGTACACTATGATGATATTAAAATTGCTGGTGAAGGTGATTCAGAAACGATTGCATCGGTTTCACAGACTTTGGCGACAGTATCAACCGAAAAAGTGTTTGACTTTTTAATTGATCAGGCAGATAAATTAGGCGCATCTGATATTCATATTGAAAATTTACGTAATGAAATAAGAATTCGCATGCGCGTAGATGGGATTTTGCATCCAGTGGCAAATATCGATAAGGATAGATACCGAATCTTTATGGGTGAGCTTTCATCAAGGGCCAATGTTTCGACTGCTTCTAATAAACCGCAGTCTGGACATATGCAAAAGGAAATTACGCGTGATGGAGCGACGCATCTTTTGAATATTCGTGTAGAAACTATTCCGACGATGTATGGTCAGGATGCCGTACTTCGTTTGTTTAATTTTGACGAGTCGTTACTCAATTTAGATTTACTTGGCCTATCGGAAGAAGAACGCGGTGAAATAAATGAGGTAATTTCGCATCCGCGTGGATTGGTATTAATGGTTGGACCAACTGGTTCTGGTAAATCGACGACTTTGTATTCGATGTTGAACGCACTGAATACTACTGATCGGAAGATAATTACTTTGGAAGATCCGATTGAATATGGTATTACAGGCATTTCTCAGATTCCGATTAACACAAATATGGGTGGTTCTTTTGCGGAAGGTCTGCGTTCGGTATTGCGTTTGGATCCTGATGTGGTAATGGTGGGTGAGATTCGTGATGCTGATACTGCCAAAACGGCAATTCAGGCTTCAATTACTGGGCATTTAGTATTATCATCATTCCATGCTAATTCTACTAGCGCGGCCTTTTCTAGAATGATCGATTTAATTGGCGTAAATCCGATTTTTTCGAGCTCAATAAGATTAATTATCGCTCAGCGATTGGTGCGACGATTAGCAGATTCAAAAAAACAGCGATCGGCTACTGAAGCGGAGACAAAATACATTCGAAAGGCATTAGAAGGCGTATCGCAGGATGTTATCAATAAATTTGATTTAGATAATATTTCGTTGTACGATCCGGTGGTAACTGAAGAATATCCGTTTGGCTATAATGGCAGAACTGTTATTATGGAGCAATTGGTTGTATCGGAAGACATTCAAGCATTTATTCGTGGTGATGTGGCGGATATTAACACCGATGTGATTGAGAAAACCGCAAAACAGGGTGGGATGTTGACGTTGGAACAGAAGGGAATATTGGCGGTTTTGAGGGGTGAAACGACTTTAGATGAAATATCACGCGTGATATAAAGGCGCTTTTACATAATAAGCTTGACCTTTTTTGATTCATGATATATAATGTGGCTACAAAGGTTATACAAACAAAAATAAGGAATAGAAATGAGTCAATTTAAGGTTTCTGTGTCTGGTCCTGGGTGCGGTGATATTTCTGTGCCTGATACTGGATTTATAACGAATACTAGCAATACTAATGGTAACAATGTAGCTATTATTGGTATCGGCTTATTTGTCTTCCTTGCTTTAATAATTGGCTTGGTTGTGGTTTTAAAGATACGCAAAAATTCGAGTCGTCGTGTTTTTATGTACAACAATGGCTTAAGTCTATTTCAGCGGAAAAAACATCTCTTGAATTTATTCGTGTTAGCCTTTGTGATATTAGGTTCTACGTTTTTAGCTTTTGAATGTATACGTAGTAATGATGAGTCTACTATGGCGGTGGAGCCGACTTCGTCTACTAATGTGCTATCAATTAGTACTGGTGACGTAAGTCTTAATCTTAATGTAGGCGAGAACCAGGAAAGTTCATATGGCTACGTTGCTAGTAGTGTTAAGGTAAACGAAAGTACAAGGTTTGGCTATAAACTTAGCGCGTATGTGACTAATAATAAACTTACCTCCGAACAAGGTGGAATAATTAAAAGCGTAGAGAGTAGTGAACCGACTAAACTAGGCGTTAACACTTGGGGTGTTGCGACGGAAACGCCCGTGGATCAGAATTCAGCCGTATGGATGGGGTTGTCGACATCTTTAGATAACGCTTTGATATTAAAGGATACTGATTATTCAACTCCGGCAAACGATGAGACTACTATTTATTATGGTGCAAATATTGAGAGTTCATTGCCATGTGGTGATTATACTGGTGTAACAATTAATTATGTGGCAGTTGCAAATGTGGTAGAACCAGAGTTTACCATAAAATATAGGGGCGAAAATGTTTATTTTGATGAAGCAAAAACACAAACCGAAAATGAAGTAGGCTATGCAAATGTATGTACAAAAAGCAAAGGTTATGTTGGTAATGAGTATGCAATCTCAAAAACTAATAATATGAATGAGACCGGAGATTGGGATGGCAATGGAGCTGAATTGGCTCTAGATACTGTTAACATACCTGGAGCAGATAAATTAATGATAGAGATGGATTATGAATTCCATGATGATGTTTATATGGTACTAGAGAATGGTGGCCCATTAAGTGAACGCCCTTATACATATAAGATTATTGAAGGAGAGGGGAAGAAATCTGTTCAATATTTGATCGATGGCGATACTGTTGTGTTTTTTGCGTCGCGACATGGTATCGTAGTTGATTCTCCGTCGGGTGGTGGTACTAGTGCATATTCATCGGATGATAGTATGGGTGGTATGCAGAATGCGTTAAATGATTTGGATGGTGATGGTGATGGTGATCTATTAGGCGAGCAATCGACTAATGGAGTTTATAACTATGGTTATTCTGCTAAAGTATATCCTGTGTACAATTCCTCACACGTTGGCGCTACATACAAAGATTTACCACAGACTTGTGGTTGGGTAAATGTCCGCGGTGAATATAAGAATCCGATCGATATTGATGGAAAAGAATTGATTGGATGGTATTCTGATTATATCGAGGCCATTAATGATTACTATTATTTCAATGATGCCGAATTGCTCAGGAAGGTCAAATCGGGAGAGATCAATGCAGAAGAATATATATTAACAATCTTGAATAGAAATGAAAGCGTTGACTTGAGGGGTCAAACCATTATTATGAACGCCGATTGGAAATCTATATTTAAAATTAATTATGATTTAAACGGTGGGACTGTATTGATATGTAAATCTCGAAATGGTGGGTTTGAAGCTTTGAACTTAAGTGGCAATGTAGGTAAAAGAGATGTAAAAGAAGCGCCATTTTGCATTGAAGAGGATATTGAGGAGAGAACTTCTTTGTCGTCCACAATATATATTGATTATGATAACGATGCTTATTTGAATGAATATGATCAATATTTGATGGGAGAAATTGAGAATGGGGAGCGTAACTTGTTGGGCTGGTCGACCGACCCTAATGGAACTACCCCCGAGTATAGTATTTGGGATAGATTTTACGTTCCAGGGGATGGTTCAAAAAGTATAACTCTTTATGCTGTTTGGGGAGATGGGGAACCTGTTAAATTGGAACAATCATCTACTGAAGAGCCCAACTAATAATTAGTGTTGTGACTTAGAATATGGTATAATATAGCGTATGAGTGAAAAAGTTATTTCTGACTATAATGGATATGATTATAAAAAAGAGTTCTGGGAAGATGTAGATAGAGAATACGAAGACCAAGCTGATCGCATGGCGATTCGTAAGTTGTTACCGAAGCGAATGGAAAAATTTGCTGATATTGGTGGTGGTTATGGCAGATTGGCTAATGAGTATCTAAAACGTGCTCATAAAGTGATCATTTTTGACTATTCGAAAACTGAACTTGAACAGGCCAAAGAAATATATGGTAAGAAGATTGAAACGCGCGCAGGCGACATTTACGAGCTTCCTTTTAAAGATAATGAATTGGATGGTTTAATGATGGTGCGCGTAACCCATCATCTTAAGAAGATGGATAAAGCTATGGCGGAACTATATCGTGTATTGAAGCCGGGAGGTGTGGCGGTAATTGAAGTAGCCAATAAGCGTACTTTGCCCAAAATGGCACGCTTTGTAATTGGTAAAAGCAAAGTAAATCCATTTGACCATAAGGTGGCTAATTATAAAGAAATCTCGAAAGATGGATTTTATAATTATCATCCAAAATATGTGGAAGAGATTTTTGAAAAGACTGGTTTTAAAACTGAAAAAGTCTTATCGGTTTCGAATTTTCGTAGTAAAAGTCTGAAAAAGATTTTCGGTACAAAGAATCTTGTTAAAATGGAAGATAAAGCACAAAAAGTTCTTGCACCGATTCGTTTTGCTCCGTCAATCTATTACAAGTTGAGAAAACCCGAGGAATAGAGTATAATATAGAGATTAGTGGGGCCATCGTTCAACGGATAGGACATATCCCCTCTAAGGATACAATGTAGGTTCGATTCCTACTGGCCCTACCACTAATTCAAATGCCATTTAGGCATTTTTTGTTTAGATTGAAGGTGTTTTGAAGACGAACTTAACTGAAGTAGCATTTTGGTTTGAATAATAATGGTAATTTTTGGCAGCGGAGACTGTAGCACGGAAGTTAATTAGAAAGCTGTTTAGATCATGGTTGGCAAAACTGACAAGTCGATTAATACCTTGTTGTCTGAAAGTATTAAGTCCAGAGTTTAATTTATGGCCACCAGCGGATAGTTGGTCGAGCCCATTAGCCAATGAATCAGCTCCATTTTGTAAGGCGTTGGCGCCATCCGCTAATGTGTTAGCACCTTGAGAAAGTTCTGAGGTGCCGACGGAGAGTTGATGAGCTCCGCTAGACAATTGGTCGGCGCCATCTGCTAAGGATTTTATGCCGTCCGTATAAGATGTTACAGCAGAATAGGCTTGATTATAATAATTTGTGAGCTGGGCAACGATTTCGGTTAATCTATTGGCAAGTTCTGGGTTGTCGGATTCAATTTCTGCAATAATTGTGTTAAGTAGTTCAATTCTTTCTTCGATCGTTGTTGTGACGGAATTGATCTTATCAAGTATTTTATTGTTGATGTTGACGACCCGTTTAAGGCCATTTGAAAGTTCTTTGGCGCCAGCATCAAGTTTTTTGGCGCCGGTGTTGATCTCCGTGGCTCCGTTAGCGATTTTTTTGGCGCCGGTGTTTAATTCTGCTGAACCGGAGGCTAATTTTTTTGCTCCAGCTAGAGCAGAATCTAGTCCGTTAGAAAGGTCAGACGAACCAACAATAATTTGATTAAAAGCGGATGAAAGTTGATTGATGGAGCCAATAAGGTCATTGATGGTATTGAGCTTGGAGGTGTCGATTTCAGCAAAAATTTCGTTGGTAGCAATAGTATAGATGGTGTCAATTTGAAAATCTTTAACGTCCGCTTCAAGGGTGAAAGTTTCTGGAAGAAAGTCTGTACCTAAATTTGCGTTTAGACCAGCTAGAGTATAGCCCGTAATGATAGTGTTTTTATTAGATTCTTTGATTATTTTTCCGTTTGTGAGTTTAATGTTGGAGAATTTGTTAGTATCTAACTGAAGGCCAGTAATAGTTAGGAAGGGGATTAGTTTGTCTTGATATTTTTTTGTTGATGTAAACGCAAAGGAAGCTTTAACGTGTCCAGATTTACCCGCCAAGTCTTTTGGAGAGATTTCGTGGCCATCTAAGACATACTTAATCTGCATCTTAATTGGCATTTCCGTAGTCGAAGTGTTGAGGTTGTTACCGATGAATGATTTTGTGGGAGTACCGGATTGGTCGGTGATTATATAAACCATTTCATCTTTGGAGTCGGAAATGATATTATCAGGTGCTAATTCGGTGGAACCTGTGTCGAGATGTTCTTGGGTGTTATTAGTTTGTGAAGTTGCGCGACTGATGGCAACTGTAAAAACACTACTAATAATAAATGTAGTAGTAATGAGAGAATATAGAATTGTTTTTTTCATTTTGTTGCTCCTTTTGTTAATCTTCTCATACCAAGGGTAGTTCTAATAATCAGCGGATCAGCAAGAATCAAGAGAGAAGGTAAGATAGTCGGAACAAGGACGATGCTGATGATCGCACCGCGAGCCATTAACAAACACATTGACGAAATCATATCGGCGCGTGAATAAATAGCTACGCCGATTGTGGCGGCGAATAAAACTGCACCAGAGACAATAATGGATGGTAAGGAGGTTTTGGCGGCAATGAAAGCGGCCTTGCGACTATTTCTGCCGTTGAGGCGTTCGCGTTTATAACGATTGGTGAGGAGAATGGCATAGTCGACGGTAGCACCAAGTTGGATTGTACTAATACAAATTGGCGTAATGAAAGATAGCTGGGTGTTTGTATAAAATGGGATACCGAGATTGACAAAAATGGCAGTTTCGATAATAGTGATTAAGATCACTGGTAATGATAAACTTTTTGTAACTAAAGCAATGATGATGAAGATAGCAATGATTGAAATTGTATTTACGACTTGAAAGTCGGTCGAAGTAAGGTTAATCATATCTTGAGTGAGACTAGATTCACCAATAAGAAAAGCTGAGCCGTCATAGTTTTTGATGATTCGGTTGATTTGTTCGATTTGGTTAGCCATCTCATCTGTAGAGGTCTTATATTCGGAAATAGCAAGGGTAAGTTCGTGTTTATCGCTTTTTGTAAGAGTAGTGATGTCTTCCGGAAGGATTTCGGTGGGCGCAGAATTACCTAGCACCGATTCAAGATTAAGGACAGATTTGATGCCGTCTACGGCTTTTAGCTCGTTGGTCATTTTGAGAGATTTATCATAATCGAGGTTAGCATCTGATAAAATCATGTGGACATTGGAAAGGCCAAAATCTTCGTTGAGTTTACGGTTGGCTATAGCGAAGTCCATATCAGAGGGAAGGGATTTAGCAATCTCATAGTAAACATTATTATTAGTTTGTTGATAACCATATAGGAATGGAGGAATAATAGCTACGAAAACGATGATAAATATTGGAAAGATGTTGATGATAAGTTTGCTAAATTTATCGAATTCTGGAAGAATGGATTTGTGATCTAATTTACGAAGTGGTTTGTCGACGGCTAAAATGAGGGCTGGTAAAATCGTAACGCTGCCAATTACACCAAGAATTACGCCTTTTGCCATAACGAGGCCTAGGTCAAGTCCTAGAGTGAAAGTCATAAAGCAGAGAGCAATAAAACCGGCTACTGTGGTTGCAGAAGAACCGATTACGGAACTTAAAGTAGATTCAATGGCTTCTGCCATCGCTTTTTCGGGGTTTTTCTTTTCAGCAAGATATTCACGATAAGAATGATAAAGAAAGATTGAATAATCCATCGTGACGGCTAATTGCAGAATAGCGGAGAGTGATTTGGTAAGATAAGAAATCTCACCGAAGAAGATATTAGTACCAAAATTGTAAATTATCATTATTCCGATACTGATAAGAAAGAGGATTGGGGCCAACCAGTTATTTAATAGGAGCATCATGACTACTAATGCAAGTGTAACAGCAATAATTACGTAGTTTTTTTGCTCGCTTTGACTAAGATTTCTTAGGTCGGTAACAAAGGCGGACATACCAGAAACGTGAGCATGATCATCAACTAGGTCACGAATGTCTTTGACAGCTTGGATGGTTTCATCGGCAGAAGTGGATGTGTCGAAAAAGACAGCAATGAGCGATTCGTTTCCTTTGTGAAATTTGTTATAGATGCTGTCAGGAATGATTTCGGCTGGAAGGTTGTTGTTTTCTAAAGTACCGAGACTTAAAACAGTATTAACATGATCAATAGTTTTTAGATCGTTTTCGAGATTACCGATTTGCTCATTGGACAAATCTTCGGTAATAATTATAGAAAAACCACCTTTGCCAAATTCATCAAGGAGAATGGATTGACCTTTGACTGTATCGAGATCGCTCGGTAGATAACTGAGCATGTCATAATTGATTCGAGTGTTCAAAAAACCAATAATCGCAGGAATAAGTAGGGTAATTGCGAGTACTAAAATGAATTTACGGTGTCTGACAACGAAATTTCCCATAGAATAATAAATTAGCTACCACATTATACCAGTTTAATCCTATCATGTCAATGTGGAAGTGAAGAAAAAATAATTTGCTAATAAAAAGTTTATGCTATAATGATTATTAATAATAAGGGAATTTGTTTGAGGGACGAAATGAAAAGTAATAAACATTTAATAGTCACGCTTTGTGTCTTGGCTTTTTTAATAGTCGGATTAAGCGTTGGTGTGATTATTTTTAACTTAAATAAAAATAAAGACGATAGTTGCCTGGGAAAGACTGACGATGAAGAGATTGTGAGATGCTTAAGTGAGTTGAACGCCAAAGAGGACGAATCCACTGAAGAAACATATACTGCGGCGTTAAATAAAGCGCTTGATGAGAAAAACTATAATTTATTTGAGGATATTCTTTTTGATAGAGCTGTTGATTTAGCTCTAGAAAAAAAATGCGAAAAAGTCTACGAGCTTGTAGACAATGAAGAATGGATGTCTCGTCTTCCTGATGATGTTAAGACGACATATTATGAAAGAGCTCAAGATGTGGCAGTAGAATGTAATGACGAGGATAAATTTAATTATTATGGGGAAAAGTGGGACGAAATCTATTGGGATACGGTTTATAACAATGAAGAGTATTATGATGAAATGACTGAAGAAGAAGAAGCAGAGATGAATTACGAGGAAGAGGAGGAAATTGAAAATGAAGAATAAGATAAAAATCTTTTACTTTTTTATTATTCTAGCTGTCAGCGCGGTGGCCTCTAGTGTGATTGTTGAAGAGGTCAAGGCTTCGGGTACGGGTAGTGGTGGTACGGCGGATAGTAGCGTAAGCGGTTGTAAAGATGGTCCTATAGGCTCTACGACAGTTTGTAAAGATGGCACTGGCGGAACGGCATGGTTTTTATTTAGGACAAAAAGTAATTATTATACTGGTCATCAGATATATAAGACTGCTAAAGAATTTGGTCCACAGTATTGTCTGAAGAAGGCTAAACAAGAAAGTAGCAGTAAATGTAGTACTGTTGGTTATATAAGTGATGGTGGGTATGACAAAAAACTTGCAGCGACTAAATGTAAAAAAGCTAATTATGATTATTATTTGGCATATGTTTTTGTTGGGTGGCATGGACGAAATAAAAAAGGTAGTGATACGGTTGGTGCTAAGAAGAACCTTCCTACGTACTGGGGTCCTGCGGCATGGGGCGTATTACTAAGTGGTAGACATAAGATGCATTATAATACTAAAACCAACTACCAGGCTTATCATAACTGGGATGATGTGAAACCTAATTGGAAGGCAGGAATAAAAAATGGCGCTAATATGGACGGATGGAAGGTTACAACTGGCGTTGCCAAACAATTTTGCAAGAGAGATAAAGTTGGAAAATGTTCTAGTTATAATAATACTAGTAATGATTTACCTAAGAAATTAGGTTATATCTGCGTCGAAAAAGCTGTTACTAGCGTATCGCTTACTGCCTATGCGGTAGATATGGATACGAATGCTAAGTTAAATGGCGGAAAGAGCATCGATGATGACGAAGTCGATAGTGGAAAAACTGCCAATGTGACACATAGAACATTTGATGATGAAGATGAAGTAATAGATAATGACTACGAATTTCAAAAGTGGGGAGACGGAAGTACAGGAATGACGTATTCGAAAACGATTACGGCGAATACTAGTGTAAATGCATACTATAAAAGAATCCCATCCTTTTTGGGCAATATTATCGTTAAGAGCGATGATAAAGTGATTACAGATGAGGACTGGGGATGGAAAAATCAAAGCGCAAACACAACAATTGATATTGGCTGTCCCGCATCAACGGGTTGCGAAATTGAATTTATTCATAGTCTAAAGAGAAAGTATGGTACGAGTGGTGGGAGTAATTATTCAATTAATAGAACTTCTAACTTAACCAGTAATTCATCACCTTATCGTATCACTTCTGGAACTTTGAAAAATAGTACATTTAATGTGACTGGGGCAGGCGCTTCGAGTACGGTCTATAATGATAATCCAAAATTAAAACTTTATCCTGGAATGCAAGTTTGTGAGTCGCTCACATTCCAAAGATTAACTGGTAGAGATGGTTCTAAGATTACGATTGATGTTTGTGTGAGGGCCATGGGCGATGCACAACCGCCGGATCCGGGTGAGCCTGGTAATCCCGATGATCCGGATAAACCAGAAGATCCGAATTCTCTATCTGGCGATACTTCCTTTATCAATATTAAGGTGTTAAATGAAAAGGTTGATAACTATAAAAAGTATATGCGTAAAGTTTACGCTAAGCCAGGTGATACGATTAAATATCGTGCTACCTATAATCCAGTATTGCAATACACTTATTACTTGGTACCGGATAAATTAGCAGTTCAATGTGCCTTAAGTAGCGTTACCGCTGCTGTAGATAATACGAGCGGATTAGGGACTGGGCCATTTTATAATACTTTGTATGGGCGTTGCGGCAATAGTAATATTAGAAGCTGGAATAATTCGTTTAGTGTGAAATTAACGAAAGATAAGAAGTTTGATGGCTCAAGTTGGGTAACGACTAAATATCCAAGTGCGGTTGTATTAGGTTCTATGGATAAGCAATCCACAGAGAACAGATATAATGGTAATAATGGTATTCAACCTAGTGATGTAGGGAAGAGTATTGATGAGATTGCAATCACCAACGAACATTCATCGACGCAGACAACTCCAAGTCAAGTATCGTTCTCTTGTGATGTTACGGTTGATGAAGAACAAGATGCTACATCGGATATTATCACTAATACAGATTCTTATGAAGTTACACATACTGAAACACATGAAGAACAGGCTGTGGATGCAGATGGTAATCCGATATTCGATGAAGAAGGTAATCCTGTCATGATTGAAGTGGAAGATATTTATACGACTATTGAAGAAGAGACATATGAAGAAAATATGTCTACGGAAGCCATTGATAGATCGGAAAACTGCGAAGCGGGTGATCCAGCTATTGGGACCGCAATAACTCTACAAAAAGCCCGTATCGCTTCAGCGCTTGTCCCCTACAATTTCAAAACAGATGGCCAGATCACCACTCCAACAGACACGCCAATCCCAGCTGGTGAAAAGTTCACAGTAGACTATGAGATTGGTATCAGACCTAAACCAAACCCACTCACCACTAATGGGCCAACAGATCCAAACTACGAAT
>CAMVCL010000015.1 GCA_947165975.1 uncultured Candidatus Saccharibacteria bacterium
CATCAGTGAAGCCTATCGCGTAGATAGCAAAGCCATTATTGTCATTACAGAATGCCTTAAGTGTAGTAGAGCCAATATCTGCTTGGTAGGTACCATTGACGATATTAGCGTTATGTGAAGTCATACCAGTACCAGAGATTGAGCATGAGACCGGCACCGTAATGTTTACGTTATCTACCGCACTATCTTCTGCAAAGATATTATTAGACATTAAAAAGGCTCCAGAAAGTATAGTAAGTGCTACTAGACTAGCTGAAGTTATGATAGATTTATCGGTTTTGCCCATCACACCTTATATATTAAGCTTATTACATAACCATTATAACATATGTTTCAGGAATATTATTTTTCCTCATAGTCTTGTATAATTTAGGGTAAAAGAGGGGCTCTGCCAACCCAAAGGACTTTTATTCTGAAGAGTTCTCTAGAGTTCTTCTTTTTTATTAGTTTTTCGGACGGCAGTGTTTTTGTACATACTTTATGGGGACGGCAAAAAAACGACGCTCAAGCAAAGAGAGGACTGGCAGTGTTGATAAACAGCATGTTATTTATGATTATTGCGAACTTTCAAATCACATTGAGATGGGAGGCTATTTTACAATTGCGCTTAATGATGATAGGATGATTGGATTTGCCTTTGAGCGTGCTTCTCATACCTTTGTAAGCTTGATGGATGAGTGGGACGTATTGCGATGATCTATTATACGCTTATTGGGATGTTGATTGGGATGAGGAAAAGTAAAACGAGTATATATTGAAACTACAACTAATCCTAGACGACAAATTAATGCTCATAATTGAGCCAGGCATCGATTGAACTGAGGTTTCACTTGAACCATATGAATAATAGGTCTATTGATTATTCTTTAGTTTCTTTTGATGAATCGGATGCTTGATCGTTAGTATCTGGTTCAATATCGCTGGGCTCTTCCAATGTGATCAATTCTTTAATCTTCCCTTCTTCTTTCAGGGCGTCGAAACGTTGATCAAATTCCGTAAATGGTATCTTGATGGAGACAAAGTTTACTTCGGCATCGGTTTTCTTGATAAGTTTGACAAAATAGTATCCGTCGCCGTTCATAGAGATAAATTTACCAGTGCTTTGTCCTGGCTCTAATTTCATTGCTTCACTAGCGCGACCACCGTCAATGTTTTTACTATCGACAAGACCGCCAGTTTCTTCATATATAATCTGACCATCAAGCGCTTCAGAGACTTTTTTGTAACTATCTCCATTAGCTTTAAGAAGCGCCTCAACTTTGTCGGCAAGTTTGGCAGCCCGTTCATCTACTGCAACCTCAACTTTGGCCTTGAGGAGCGTAAGATATAGCATACGCTGATATTCGGTTTTATCTAGACCAAAATTATCTTTGACGATTTTGAGAAAACTTTCTTCACTACGGTCAACACCACCAATTTTAAGATGACGGTCAAATTCGGCGTTAACTTCTTCATCAGAAATAACAATATTGTGCTCTTTAGCAAGTTTGGCAGCAAAGGTGTATTTTTCGGCTTCAGTGAGAGCGGCACGTTTGTATTCATTACGTAGTTCAACGATGGAACCTTCGTCAAATTGGCTACCAGATTGACGCTCGATCGAGGTCATGCTACTGCGGTAAAACATTAGATAATCGGAAAAACGAGTGCTCTCGTCGTCAACTTTAGCAACTGGTATTGGGAGCATCTCTGTGATGCGAAATAGTATATCATCTGTTCTGTTCAAGCGATAGAGGGCTAGCCAGCCACCACCGATGATGAGAGCGAATATCACAACAGTAATCAATATAGTGTTAATAACTATGCGGTGCTTAGTCCATTGAAGGGGATATTTGAATTTACGACCCTTGGCGAGGACTTCTTCACGACGCTCCTCGACCTTCTCTTGTTCGGTCAGTTTAGCGTCTTTCTTCTTAAGTAAACTCATGGTATAATTATAGCATATTTTTATTGTGGTCCGGTAGCTCAATGGATAGAGCAGCTCCGTCCTAAGGAGAAGGTTGTGCGTTCGACTCGCACCCGGATCACCATTTTTGTGTTGATTTATTTTTATAAATTGGTGTATAATACTATTATGCATAAGGTTAAGCATGTGATTCTTATCACCTTATTCCTATTAGTGACAGCTGGAATGGGGTTAAGTGTTTATTACTCAATAAGGGGCGATAAAGAGGCTGACTATGTCGTAGAGACAAATGTGCCGTTTACGCCGTTTGAGTTTTACGAAAACCGTGAAATCGTAGGTGTCGATGTAGACATCGTGAACCGTGTTGCGGAAAAGATGGATAAAACAATCCAAATAAAAAATGTAGAATTTGACGTAATCATTGACAACGTAGAAGCGGGCAAGATTGCGGATGCGGGTGCGGCTGGATTAACTATTACGCCAGCTCGTGAAGAAAAAGTGAATTTTACAATTCCCTATTATTCTTCTGTTCAGTATGTGATCTTTAATCGCGAAATGCCACCATCGCTTCGGGATGACCACGTGGTATGGGAGGCCTTAATGGGAGCAAAGCTAGGTTCGCAGATTGGTAGTACTGGATTCTTGTTCGTGGAGGATGAAATTGAGAATGGTATTTTGAGGAATACTGGTACAACGATCAAAGGAATTGACTCTCACCAGCTAGCTGCTGACGCAATCTCTTCACATATTATCGATTTTGCGATTGCGGATGAATTAGTCGCAAAGTTTATTGTCGAAAAGAATCCTAATCTTGATGCTTTGCCTTTGTATTATTCCGGACCGACTCGCGAGGAGGACTATCCAGTAGAAGAATCCTACGCAATCGCCGTCAACAAAGATAAAAGCGAACTGCTTGAAGCCTTTAATGAAGTATTAACTGAAATGATGGTTGAGGATGAAAATGGTCAAACAGAAATTGACAAGTTGGTAATTAAATATATGGGGCTAAAATAATGGGTGGATTTTTTAATAAAGTGATTGAATTGTTTAGTACCTCAGATTACCTTGATTCAATGTTGCATGGTTTTTGGTTGACTATTCAGATTGCTTATTTTGCAATTTTAATTGGTATTTTACTTGGCACGGTCATTGCATTGATTGATACAGCTAAGCCGTCAAAATGGATGGTAATACCGAAGTTTATTTGTAAGGTCTATACGACAATAATCCGTGGTACGCCAATGGCCCTGCAACTATTTATTATGTTCTTTATTATCTTTGCGATTAAAGGATTTCCGAGTATCATTACAGCAATTATCGCTTTTGGATTGAACTCAGCGGCTTATACTGCAGAAGTGATTCGTGGTGGTATTCTCTCAGTAGATATTGGTCAAACAGAGGCTGGTATGGCATTAGGTTTATCTAGGAGAACAATCTTCTTTAAGATTGTGGCGCCACAAGCGATTAAAAATATCATCCCAGCCCTTGGCAATGAGATCATTACGGTGATCAAGGAAACAGCTATAGTGAGTATGGTAGGAATGTACGATCTCAATATGGCGGCAAAAGATATTGGTTCAGGTCAAAATATGGCTAGCTATATCGTGCCGATGTTTGTGGCGGCCTTGTTCTATCTAGTGACGATTTATCTAATCACGTTTATCGTAAAACAAATCGAAAAAGGCTTACGTAAGAGCGATTTAAGGGCGGAGGAATAGTATGGAAGACAAGAATAATACCGATTTAAAAATCAAAAATCTACGCAAGTCTTTTGGTAAGAATAAGGTATTAAATGGAATTGATTTTGAACTAACTGAGGGAGAGCGCGTAGTGATTCTAGGGCCTTCAGGTTCGGGCAAGTCCACATTCCTTCGTTGCATCAACTGGATGGAAGAGCCAACTAGTGGTGAAATGTATTTTGATGGAGTATTGGTCACAGAAAAAAATATCCGTAAAATGCGTCGAAATTTGGGCATGGTGTTCCAACATTTTAATTTGATCAATAATTTGACAGTGATGGAAAATTTAACTTTAGCACCCGTAAAGCTAAAAATAATGAAACGAGATGCCGCGGAAAAGCGTGCCAAAGAGCTCTTGAAACATATTGGACTACCGAACAAGGCGAATGCTTATCCTGCTTCCCTGTCTGGAGGTCAAAAACAGCGTATTGCGATTATCAGAGCGATGATGCTCTCTCCTGAGGTGTTATTATTTGACGAGCCCACATCGGCCCTAGATCCTGAATCAATCGGCGAAGTATTGTCTCTGATTCGCGAGTTAGCTGACCGAGGTATGACGATTATGATCGTGACGCACGAGATGAGTTTTGCAAAAGAGATAGCGACTAGAATAGTTTTTATCGATAAAGGTAAGATTATCGAAGAAGGTACCCCTGAAGAGTTTTTCAATCACCCTAAAACACCTCGAGTTCGTGAATTCTTGAAAAAGGTGCTTTAATTTGATTTTTCTCTGAAAAGATGGTTCTATATTGACTTTTTTGATAAAGTGTGGTATAATTAGATGGTTAGCTGATGTTATGCTCGCACTTTTACAAGGAGGGAAACTATATGAAAGGTAAAAGGATCATTGCCATACTAACGATGGCAATCATGCTGCTAGCTGTCCCTATGACTGCTTCGGCGGCAAGCAATCCATACAAGGATGTCACAAAAAAATCTGTAGGTAAGGATGCTTACAATGCGATAACTTATGTAAAGTCGCATGGTGGCTATTCCGGAGTGATCTCAGGTAAAAAATTCAAACCATACAAGAAGATTACCAGAGCAGAATTTCTGATAATGCTGGCAAATTTCTATGGTGACAAGAATGTACCAGTCACAATGACAGACGTGCGTAAGGCAAACAAAACCATCACAGCTAAATATGCCTGTGGCAAAATGGTGGATGTGGCTGAAAAGCTCGGTATTGAAATAACCTGGGGAGGCAATAATACCGTACTAACACGTGCCTTAGCGTCACAGTACTTGCGAAATTTTGCCAAGTTCGACTCGGCATTCAAACCGAGAAAATAGTTTTATCCCCTCAAAAAGACCGGACGATTCGTCCGGCCTTTTTCTTGCTTTCTAACGAGTGTATTTTTCGTTTAGATCGGAATAATCATAAAGCTCGTTGGCGTTAAACCAAAGGTCGATCTCTTTCTTGGCTTCTTCAATTGAACCAGAAGCGTGAACGAGATTTGGTACACCAGTACCTTTAGCGTCAGAATAACCGAAGCTCATGTGTGAATAATCGCCACGAATGGTACCCATCTCAGCGGATTTTGGTTCGGTTGGGCCGACGATTTTACGAACGAGTGGCTGAGCTTCGACGCCTTCTAGAACCATTGCAATAACTGGGCCAGTCATCATATATTCAACATTATAGCGGTAAGCCTGCTCGCCACGGCGAGTAATCATCTGGCCAATGTCTTCGTAGTGGGCACGGTATAATTTTTCTTCTGGCATGACCATTTTCATGCCGACGATTTTGAGACCGACACGCTCGAAACGTTGAATAATTTCACCGATGATACCGCGTTGAACGGTGTCTGGTTTTAGCACTACTAAGGTGCGCTGAATGTAATCTTTTTCTTTTGCCATAAAAACTCCTTTTAATAATTATATCATACTCTCGGCGGGTCCTGCCGGCTTTTATCCTCCCCCCAGAATTGACGACAATTTTGGGGGACCCCCTCCAAAGCCGTCACCCACCGATGTTATGCTATAATTTAAATATGGATATTTATGATCTAATCAATGATTTTCTGGAACATCTCGAGATTGAAGCGGGGCGAAGTAAAAAAACGATTGATAATTATAGATTATATCTGGAACGTTTTGTGGAAATTGCATTGGAAATCTCGAATAAAGATACTCTGCGCCCACAAGATATTACAAAGGAATTATTACGCAAATATCGTATTAAGTTGAACCGTTATGGTTCAGAATCAGGTGGCGATGATCTGAAAGTGATCACGCAGGCATATCACTTGATTGCTTTACGTGGATTCTTAAAATATCTGGCACGCCGTGACATAAAATCATTAGATCCTTCCCTCGTTGATTTACCAAAAGTAATACGTAAACAGGTGACTTTTTTGCATTTTGATGAAGTGGAGGATATGTTAGAAGAGATTGATTTATCGACGGAGTCAGGATTAAGAGATAGAGCGATTATTGAATTATTGTATTCAGGAGGTCTACGTGTATCAGAGCTGGTGGGACTGAACCGTGGTTCGATCAATTTGGAACGTCGTGAATTTATGGTGCGAGGTAAGGGTTCAAAAGATAGGCCGATCTTTATTAGTCAATCGGCAGCGGATAGAGTGCGAGATTATTTGGATGCACGAACTGATTCCCTGCCAGCATTATTCTTGAATAATTCTCGGAATAAACAATCGGTGGATACTTCGGGGGATTATCGTCGAATTACGGCCCGTTCGGTGGAAAGAATAGTAGAAAAGTATGCACGACTGGCTGGAATTACGAAGCATGTTTCGCCACATACGCTTAGACATTCTTTTGCAACGGATTTATTGATGAACGGAGCAGATCTACGTTCAGTGCAATCGATGCTAGGACATGCGGATATTTCAACGACGCAGATTTACACTCACGTGACAGACGCGCATCTCAGAGAGGTGCACGAGAAATTCCATAGTGAAACTAAATAGATTTAAGTTTCTGGACAATATTGGTTGAAGTAACGGTCTGCTACTTCTGGGAAATAATCGACCCCCGATAGGTTATTAACATTAGTATCAAGGCGTCTGTTGCAGAAAGTAATCTTTCCATTGCGATTAGCAAAGATGAGCCAGACACGACCAGTACCAATCGCATCGTTTGAATGGAAAGTTGCATAGTCGGAATAATTTGCTTCATTGTGTCCTTTTCGTTGCATAACTACCGTGGCGTCATGGACGTTGGTGCAATAAGAATTATAACAGAAAACATAGTAATAGTAATTCAGACCGCCGAGTGTATTGAAGATCATGGTTTCTGGACCGTAGCCCCACGTAACATCACGATCTAAATCGGCTAGAACAATGGATGGGTCGACATCGCTACCAGTCTTACGCCCGTAATAAGTGTGGATAACTGCACCGTTCGACTTTTGACCGCGT
The DNA here is from genome assembly GCA_947165975.1 of uncultured Candidatus Saccharibacteria bacterium. GTDB lineage: Bacteria > Patescibacteriota > Saccharimonadia > Saccharimonadales > Saccharimonadaceae > Nanosyncoccus. Next base: position 7,026 of record CAMVCL010000015.1, read on the forward strand.
ACGTGAGAGTCTAGATCCCTTGGTTCTGCTCCCCAAGTGAGTACTGCTTTGTAGCTCTCGTTCCATTTGGCCCAGGTCGCTTTTAGAATAATAACGTGTGGACTATCTGGCGAATATTCTAGTAATTTCGTGTTGTCAATCCTACCTCCGGCATCTATTATGATACTATTATCGCCAGTACAAATACCATTATCGCCAACGTTACCCATGAGACACCAGCCGCTAAACCGGCCACCCATTTTGTATGGATTGGGTGGAATAGAATTAAGATTAACGGTTAGTGCTCGACAATTATCCTCATCTAGATAACAGATCGTAGTCGTAGGATTCTGTTCATTATATTGACGAATCGTATCTGAGGCGCCCTTAGATAGGTCATATCTGAATTCAAATTTAATATGCTCCCAGGTGGCTTTCATATCATATACGGTGTGCTCATTGGATGGATTAAAGAAATTGCCTTTATAGGTGGTGCCACGACATTTACCGGTGGCTACATCAAAATTTGCACTTGGGCACCAACCAGCAAATTCCCATCCGTATTTCTCTGGTACAGGTAAGTCGATCTTGCGAATGTTATTTTTGTCTTTGATCTCGCCGTTATTCTTATAATCTGGTTGATAAGTGTTTTTATCAAATTTAATATCAAAGAAACCACCAGCGAAGATAGCGTCTGGATCGTGCAAACGAATGACGGTAGAAATAGTAGAAGGATCGTCGGTACGAGAGCCATACCAGCAAGTGCGAATATAGAAATCGTAATAAGCGGAAGTCGGCTTGGCTTTTTCTTCATCAATAACGTCGACAATACTAGTTGATTCTGGATCGCGAACAGCTATGACATAGATGCCTTCGGCGCGAAGAATATTTGATGGAAAAGTAGTATCGGCGAGAATCGCATTGTTATCGTTGTTAGTGTTCGTACCGTAAATAAGTCGCGGATAAGTCGAGGCAGTTGAAAATTTGGAACTATTGTCCGTACCGCCCTCTTTGTATGGAAAAACGACTTTACCGCTATAACCAGCAATGTTACCTACGTTTTCATTTAGCTGGTTAAATTGACGCGTATTAACTACGAAAGCATTGTTTAAAACTGGCGAACTTGGATCATATAGCTCTGCACAGGAAGAAGGAGTATATTGAAGAATCTCTTCAACTTTATTATCGCCCAAATCTTTGATATCGATTGCTTTTCCAGTGATAGTACGCCATAACGAAGTATAAGGATGACCTGGGTTGTCTTTGTTGGCTGTATAGGCTGTATGGATAAAACGAATCGCATCGGCTTGGGCATCGATCTCTTGGCGAGTCAAAGTTGTTTCTAGAGCCAATTGCGCGCTAGCAGAGCCTCCACTCATAACGGACGCTACAGCAATAGCGATCATTGAAAAGATGCCGATTGCTAGTGTAACTTCAATGAGAGTGTCACCCTTTTTTACCATAAGTTTATTATATCACATATATTATAGTTTCTGAACAAGAAAAATTAACCAATTAATGACGAGAAAAAGTCAGCAAATGTATAAACTAGGACAAATGCGGTAATCAGGAATGGGCCAAAATGAATTTTTTTGGATTTTTTGGATTTGGTCGATGGATACATGATAATGGTGGCAAGGAAATTCGACGCAAACAAGATCAAAAGAGCAAGCCATGGATCGAAAATCGCAATACCAATGGCAGTACCAAGTATCCAGTCACCATCTCCTACCCATTTTCCTTTAGAATAGACATATAGCATGAGATAAAGACCACCGAGGATAAGGATTGATAGAAGAGGTTGGTAGATTAGTTCTGCCGAAAATGGATGCATGGAAAGAATCTTGATTTCTTTGATGACAAGCATAACTATCGCAGCGACAATAGCAGTAATCAGAACTGGAGTAGGCAGTTCACCGTATGCACCATCATAAATTGCCAGAAAAGCCAGGATAGTTACAAAAATAATGGCAGATAGAAAGATTAGCCAGCCAATAAATGGAGTCATTGTAACTTTTATAGTCGTACCGATCAATAAGAATGCGATTGCAACACCTAACTCGGAAACTATTTCAAGTAGTCCAATCTTGCGATGACATTTACGGCACTTCCCTTTTAGGGCGAACCAAGAGATGATCGGGATGTTGTCATACCATTTGAGCTTGTATTTACATTTAGGACAAACCGAGCGCGGACCGAGCGCTTTGCTTTTTTTGCGTCCAAGCTTTAAGCGGCGAGCTTGGCAGCATAAAAATGAGCCAATGCATGCGCCAATGATAAACATGAGAATGAGAAACCCTATTTGCATATTTATATTTTAGCATGAAGGGTTGTTTTTTACGAGAAATAATTTATAATTAGCATAAGGATATTTATGAAAAAGGGTGACACAAATTACAAAAACGGTTTTACAATAATAGAAGTAGTGTTGGTGCTTGGTATTGCTGGATTGATATTCTTGATGATGATGATTGCACTACCAGCTCTACAGCGCCAGGAACGTGACACAGAAAGACGTGAAGATATTACTTTTTTCCTTGATACGGTCAAGAAATTTCAAACCAATAATCGTGGTGCTTTGCCGGGATTGACAGATAATGGTACTGATGAGACTAGCGAAGTAATTGTAGCGTGGTCCGAAGAAGGTCTAGCTGATGCAGGAAAAAGTAGTTGGAGAGGGTTTTATCGCGATAGTCTAGGCGAAAAATTCAAAGATCCGAATGGCGAAAATTATCGACTTGATGTCCTTAGATGCGGTGGCAGTATTACTAATGCAAGTTGCGGACCGACAGCTGCAAATGCAGCTAGAAACATCAGCAACCGTCAATTCCCCAATGATTTTACACTGCTTGTGATAGTGCAGTCCAAGTGTTCAAACGATGCGGCACAAGGTGTAGTAGCAAGTTCTAACGCTCGCAAAATGGCTGTACTATATAAGCTTGAGGGTGGCGGTATTTATTGTGCTGATATTTAATTGATATTATTTTACTAGGTATAGCTCACTTATATGTTGCAAAAGGTCACCTTGATTGTCCCCATATCGATCTAGTGGTAAGGTAGATAGTGGTTAGTTTTTGAATAAATTAATTCATGCATAAAAAATCACCCTCTTATGAGGGTGATTTAGATTACAACTGATTAGTTGTTGCCGCAGTAAATGCCAGCGCCTTCGAGTTTGAGGGTAATAGCAATTTTGCGATCACCTTGAATGTATTGCGGTGCCTCACCATTACATTTGGCGTTGCTATAGACTGAGATTTTACCCATTTGAGCATCATCGCCAGTAGTGGTATTAGCACAGGCAGAGCTTGTACACTTTGTGAACTTTACAACCTGATAATCTGAACCAGTGGATGGATCCGCAAAGGTATCGCCGCCAGCTTTGAGATAGTTACTAATGAAAGTAGTGTAGGCACCTGTTTGTCCAGTAGTGAGGCCATCGTGTGGCAATTTACCTGCGTTGTTGGCTTGATATTGATTAATCTGAGACATGAAACGCGCCATATCATCACGACGTTGAGTATCACGCTGTGAACGCTGGAGAGCTGGAAGCGCAATAAAGACCATCAAGAAGATAAGACCGGCGATAGCGAGCACGAGCACGACTTCGATGATGGTAAAGCCTTTTTTAGAGTTAGTATTTTGTTTTGCCATATAATAATCCTTTCTAGAATTTATTCTTATGCTTATGATAACGCAAATATTTATAAAAAGCAAGAGTTTTGTGTGTGGATTACGCGACAGAGTTAACGAGCGAGTAGATAGGAAGCAAAGTACCACCAATAACTACACCGATAAGGCCCGCCATGATCACCATAAGGATAGGTTCGATCATGGTTGAAATATTATTGATCTGTTCATCAAGTTCCGTCTCGTATACCTGTGCGGCTTTACCAAGCATCTCGTCAATCTTACCAGATTCCTCACCAATGGAGGCCATCTGCGGGACAAGTGGCAACATATAATCGCGGTCTTTGATCGATTCGGAGAGTGGTTTACCTCCTTTGATAATTTCGATAGCTTTGGAATATTCTTCTTCTACGACTTTGTTGCTAACAGAATCGATAGCAATAGTAACGGAATCTAGCATCGGAACGCCAGTAGCTAACATCATCTCGCAGGTACGAGCAAAACGCGAGACGTAAAGTTTACGGAAAAGTGCACCAAAGAGAGGAACGTGAATCTTGAAGGAATCGGCGGTCTTACGTCCGCTAGGTGTCTTTTTAATAAAGTAGAAAATGCCACCACCTATCATACCTAAGATGATAAGCACTAGCCACCAGAAGTTGCCAAAGAAATCTGAAATGCCTACCAAGAATTTGGTAAGACCAGGTAATTCCTTGCCCATATCTTCATAGAGACCTTTGACTTGTGGGACCACCATGATCATCATGAAGGCGAGTACAGCAAGGATGACTACGAGAATGATGGCTGGGTAGACAAGTGCGCCACGAATCTTTGACATCATGGCGGCATCTTTTTCTTCTTGATCAGCAAGACGACGCAAGGCCATATCTAGAGTACCAGAAGTCTCACCGGCTTTAATCAAAGCAAGATAGACACCATTAAAAACATCTGGATATTTAGAAAATGAATCAAAGAGAGTGCGTCCTGCTTCAACATTGCCCAAAATCTCTTCGGTGATTGCCTTCATGGCTTGGCCTTGAGTTTGCTCAGCTACAGTACGCAAAGACGTGGCAAGCGGAAGACCGGCACCAATAAGAGTAGCCATCTGACGAGTAAAGGTGATGCGATCTTTCGAAGTAACGTGATCTTTTTTGCCACCAAATAGGCCGCTACCCTCTTCAACGACAGATTGGGGGATATAACCTTGCTCAACCAAAAGACGACCAGCGACCTGTTCGTTTTCGGCTTGAATACTACCTTTAACGTTTTTGCCGGTAGCTTTTTCTTTGGCTTTGTAGTTATATCTTCTCATACTAACCCTTTACCAATCTATTTAATTCCGTAACATCAACGGCAAATTCACGTGCAGAATCATAAGTAATAACGCCGGTTTGAACAAGTTTAGCTAAAGTGCGGTCCATTGTCTGCATGCCTTGATCAGCTCCAGTTTGAATAGCATTATCAATCTGATGTGTTTTGCCGTCTCTAATAAGGGCACGAATAGCAGGATTAGCGATCATAATCTCAGCAGCTACAACACGTCCACCACCAATGGCAGGAACTAGACGTTGAGCACAAATAGCCATCAACATATTTGATAGTTGAGTACGAACCTGGGGTTGTTGATGAGACGGAAAGACGTCAACCATACGGTCAATAGACTGGGCGGCCGAATTAGTGTGAAGGGTAGCGAAGACTAGGTGACCAGTCTCAGCAATAGTAATAGCTGACTGAATAGTTTCAAGGTCACGCATCTCGCCGATCAAAACCACATCTGGGTCTTCGCGAAGAGCTGAACGAAGAGCAGCAGAAAAGCTGAAGGTATCATAGTGAACTTCGCGTTGGACTACTACAGAGCGATGAGACTTATGGGTAAATTCAATTGGGTCTTCAATAGTAATGATATGAGTCGATTTTTCACGGTTAATCTTGTCGACGAGTGCGGCAAGAGTAGTGGATTTACCGGAACCAGTTGGGCCGGTAACCAAAACAAGGCCACGGGGGAAATTTGCAAATGTTTCAACTACGCTTGGCATGCCAAGGTCGTTGATATTTTTAATCTGGTTCGGAATTAAACGAAAAGCTGCGGCTAACTTACCACGCTCATGAAATGCATTTACGCGAAAACGAGCAACATCACCAAAAGCGAAAGAAAAGTCGAATTCTTTGTCTTTTAAGAGAATCTGCTGTTGCTCTTCGTCAAGAGTAGCAAAAATCAGGCTTCTGACTTCTTCTTCTTTTAGAGCATTGGTGCCCGCAACTGGAGTAAGAGCCCCGTCGATTCTTAGAATAGGAGGAATACCGTATTGAATATGCAAATCTGACGCATTACGACGAACACATTCTTCAAGAAGACTTTCGATTTTAAGTGTTTTAGTTTGCCCACTGTTTTCCATATTATTATTGTACCACAAGCATTATGATAAGTCACTAGCTACGCGGTTTACCTCCTCTATTGATGTTATTCCTGATAGTACTTTCAAAATACCGTCTTGACGCATGGTAACGGTTCCCTTTTCTTTGGCGAGTTTCATAATCTCATTAGCAGTAGAATGATTAATTATCATTTTCTGGATATCTTCATCTACCACAATAGTCTCGTAAAGACCGGCACGACCTTTGTAGCCGCCTGGGGTTTCTTTAGATGCGACACCTTTAGCTAGCATATAGTGATCGTCGTTACGAACAGGTAAGCCAGGATAACCTAAATCTTCGCTAATTTTAGCAACGGAGTCTTTGTCTTGTGGCAAGAGACTTCCAACAATGCTATTAATGGCCTTGGTCTCGATTTCAGACGATTTGTACATCTCACGTTTTTCGGTAATACGACGCACTAGACGCTGACCGATGACCACGTTAAGAGTCGACGCAAGTAGGAATGGCTCGATGCCCATATCAAGAAGACGAGGCAAAATACCAGCAGCCGAGTTGGTGTGGAGGGTGCTGAAGACAAGGTGCCCGGTAAGAGCGGCCTGCACGGCAAGTCCGGCGGTTTCGGAGTCACGAATCTCCCCAACCATCACTACGTCAGGGTCTTGACGCAATATAGAACGAAGGCCAGAAGCGAAAGTGAGACCAGCATCGACGTTAACTTGCGTTTGATTGATGCCATCCATTTTATACTCAACTGGGTCTTCTAGAGTAACGATATTAATCTCATCGGATTTGATCTTTTGGATCAGGGCATAAAGCGTAGTAGACTTACCAGAACCAGTCGGACCGGAAGTTAGGATCATGCCGTTTGGTTTTTTGATCCCCTCTAAAACATCATGAAGGGCACGACCAGTCATACCCATTTTTTCAATCTCCATCGAAACACCAGTTTTATCAAGAAGACGGATAACTACTTGTTCACCCCATGTGACAGGTGCAATAGCAATACGAAGGTCGATCTCTTGATTATCTACCAAAACAGTAAACTGGCCGTCCTGCGGAATACGGTGTTCGTCGATTTTGAGATTGCTAAGAATCTTGATGCGAGAAACAAGGGCCGGGGCCACGGTTTTAGGTAGTTCCATGATACGACGGAGAACGCCATCAATACGGCAACGAATAATTAGCGAATTTTCAAGTGGCTCAATGTGAATATCCGAGGCTTTAGTCTTGGCAGCATAGCTTAGGATTGTAGTCAAAGCTTTGGAAATAGGTGAGTCTTGGACGATTGTTTTAACGTTTGACGAGGTTGCAGCTGCCTCAGCTATCTCTTCATTGGTTTCTTCAACGGCTTCTTGAACGCCAGAAAAATCACCGTGATATTGCTCAAGTACTTCGCGTATGCCACGTTCGGATGACATCCATACCCTGATGGGTTGATTAATCAAATTGGATAGATAATCGGTAGCTTGAACGTTGGTAACGTCAACCATAGCAACGTTAAGAAGACCATCTTTTTCACCTAAAGCAACAGCTAGTACGCGCGAAGAGGCTTCACTGGGGATTTTGGTCAGAATATCTTGGTCGATAGTGATGTTTTTTAATTCGACATAAGGTACACCAATAATTGCAGCAGTAGCACGCGCAACCATATCATTACTGATCAATTTTTGTTCAATCAGCTCGGCTAGTACTTGCTTGCCAGCTGCTTCGGCAGCGGTTTTGATATTATTTACCAGACTAGGATCAGCAAGCCCCTCTGATAATAGGAGGTTAACGATTCGTTCCTCGGCTTCTCTAGTCAGGAGTGCCATTATTCGTTCCCTGAGTTTGGATTAGTATTGTCTGGGTTCGGGGTGTTTTCATCTGAATTTGAATTACTCTCGTTTGAATTGTTTTCATCTGAGTTGGGATTGTTCTCCTCTGAGTCCGGAATAACATCAGGATTAATCTCGCTTTCACTTTCATTCTCTTCACATTCATCATCATCTTCATCACAATCGCCCACATACACCTCGACGGTTGGGTTGAGGGCGCGGCTATTAAAGATGCCCGCATCTGGTTCTGCTACTTCAGCTTCGACCGTAGACTCAATCGCACCGATTTGATAGTCTCCAGTAGTCCAAGAACCTACTAAGATATTGCAAATAAGGAACGAAACAATAGTACCCACTATAGCTAAACCAATGGCAGTCACTAAATCAGTTTTCATTATTCTTCCTCCAATCTAAAGGTTTTTGTTGACTCGCTAATTCCGGACTCATCCATATAATATGCTGTAGCTTGAGCATTCAAGTTCAGCGAATTACTACCGCTCCATTCAATATTTACTGTACCGATGTTGTATTCACGGATAGAACGTTCTATATTTGTTAATACCGTCATGGTCTTTTGACTATCGGCTTCGATATTCCACATAACTGAAATGGCATTAGTACCAGTCTCTTCGTCTATCGTAGGAGCTTCTTCGCTCGGACTAATTGATTCTGGCTCCCAGTTGGAGATGTTGAACAATTTATTTAAGCTGGCAAGTAATGCTTCTTGGTTTTTGAAAGCTGGTAAAGCGTCTGGGATGATACGAAGGGCGGAGCAGCTACGGATGCGTTGACTGGCGGCTTTACGATCATCTGTGCTTGAAGCGTTATTGTAGTTTTCCATTAGTTCATCATAAGTAAAGTTTTTACCGGTGGTACTATTCACGCATTCGCTATTATCTTCTTTTGGAACAGAATTTAATGCTTGGTTCGATGCTAGATTTGTTAGAATATTGTCACGCAAGCTACCTTGAATCTCTGATAATTCAATCGTGTCTGGGTTACATTCTTCAAGTTCTTTGTTTGAGTAGACTGAACCCTTCGGAGGTTTGCAAACGCCTATGTTTTTAATTACCTCTGAGTATTTTACAATCTGTTTTTCTTCTTCCATAATAATCTCAGTATTGAAGGAGATTTGCTTAATGAAATATGATACCAAGCTAATAGCTACTCCTAGGAATAGTGAAGCAAGCAGAACAGCTAAGAGCATATTTTGTTGAGCTTGTGAGATTTTCGCAAGTTTACCTACGGCAACATCTTTAGCCATTATTTCCTCCATTTTGATTATTAGTGTTTGCGCCGCCACCACTGTTTGTAGTGGATTCACAACTCGTATCACCCTCTTTACAGTCCCTAGCACGTTGACTGAACATGCTTTGAATCTGAACGAACGAGTCGGTCACGTTAACACGGCTAGACGGAGCAAGTGCGATCATATGAGTATTATTATATTTGTAAAATTCTGGGTTGACATAGACTACGGCGCTAAAGCGTAAAACTAGTTCATTGGTTGAATCGCGGCCGTTAGATGATTCAAGGATAGTAATACCGTTTTCGGAGACGTTGGTCAAATCTTCAATTAAATTACATTGATTATCAGTAGACCATTTAGGATTGTTACTGTTTTCTGAATCATTCCCAGTGTAGGTGATACAGGCACTTTCAAAGTGTGGTACGCCAGATATGGTACCATCTAGTGTGATATTGGTTTTTTCACTATTGGTATTGTACCAACTCTTGAACTGTGGAGTACGCCAAACTTTGACAACTCTTTTACCTTCAAACTCTTCGGTTCTATAGGATTCTTTTTTAGTTTCACCAGTTGGAGCACAACCATCTTCTTCGATGGTCCAGTAGGCATAGAGATCTTTGCCATTTTCGCGAAGAAGTGCCCCGTCAGCTCCTTGCTCAATCATGCAGTAGGATGGAATAGCACTACCATCTTTATCAACATAAGAGCCATAGTCATAATGCATATACTGCATACTTTTCTTAAATGAATCAAGCACGTTATAGTCGATGTATGGTTCTTTACCAGCGTTAGCCTGAGCGTCGAAAGTTAAGGTAGGTTGTCCATCTGTAACTAAATCGACACGTAATTCAGAAATCTTAATAGTATCTGCACCGGTCGGTAAGATAGCTGATAAGAGATTAAAGGTGCGAGTAAAGGCCTTTTTATTCTCAGTAAGGGACGATATATTTTGGACTTGGTCTTTGATAGTCAAGGTCTGATTGAGGTCGCTATACGAATTGAGTTTAGCCGACAACTTATCAATTGCGTCTTTTTTGCCATCACGAGCTAGTTGTTGACCACCCATGATAAGGCCAAAAATCAAAGTAACACCGACACTAGCGGCAGCAACAACGATACAAAGGAAGAGGATGAAGTTCCTTAACTTCAAAGCTTTGATCATTTCATCTTTAACGTCTGGTACAAGATTAATTTCACGTGCCATTAGTCATTACTCCTTTCCGATAAGCCAATCGCAACAGCAAATTCGCTAGCTACACTCATGAGTACACGTTGCTGTTCCTCAGTGGTACGAACAAATTGCCATGGGTTACCTTTCATAGCGGCAACGCGTGTCTTAGCTTCGATATATTCGGAGAATAGAGGAATCATGCTAGCATAACCAGACAAAACGATACCACCCACTTTACCATTAATATATTTGGTCTGGAAGAAACGAACTGATTTTGCAAGTTCTGAAGCAAAATTATCAAGATGAGTGCCGAGGATTTTGAAGACTTGGCCTTCAACTTGTTTTTGATCAAGACCGAATTTAAGAATAAATTGACGGGCTTGATCTTCGCGGACATTAAGACCATTAGCCACGGCTTTTACTAATACACCAAAACCACCGGGTACCGTACGAACAAGGCGAGGTTGATTTTTGAACATGATTACGATATCTGTGGAATTTTCGCCGAAGTCGACTGCCATGGTAGCATCAATAGAACCTGGCGCATTGAGTGCACGGGCCATGGCGAGGGGCTCAGGTTCCATAGCAATGATATTAAGGCCGGTTTTTTCAATCATTTCCATTGTAGTTTCGGCGTAGTCTTTAGCAACAGAGCTAACAAGTACTTCAGTTTTGGCGGGGTCATTAGGACTGGGTCCTAAAATAATATAATCAGCTTTAGCATCATTCATGGCCATTGGCACGTATTTATCGAGCTCATATTTGAAAGTCTTCTTCAATTCTTTTTCGGGAAGAGTTTCAGTCTCGACGATCGAAGTAAATGTTTTGGTTGCTGGAATACCAATAGCAATATTCTTAGTTCTGATACCTGCTTGGTTAACAGCACCTAAGATTGCCTCACCAAGACGCTTTTTGCCGAGATCAGAAGAATCGGCTGTAAGTTTTTGATCGATAGGAACATATGCGAATTTTTGAAGCGTCCAGCCGTGCTGACTGTCACCAGAAAGCTGCACGATTCGCATCGAATTTGTCCCGATATCTAGGGAGAAGAAATCGCCCACGCCATGCAATAAATTCATACTTCTTATTATAAACGTAAACTTTTTAAAATGCAAGAGCTGAATTTCGATAAAAATCCATAAAAAAATAGGAATTTAAAACTTTCCTATTTTTTTACATGCTATTTTTTACGTTCACGATAGGCATAGGTTTCGGTATCTACTGAAACGATGTCACCCTGTTTGATGAAAGCTGGCACTTTAATAACAAGTCCAGTTTCGAGAGTGGCGTCCTTCATGACTGAGCTCGTGGTGTCACCTTTGACGACTGACTCGGTATAGGTCACTTCGAGCCAGAGGTTTTTAGGAAGCTGGAGATTGATGGGAGTTCCATTATAAAACTGAATATCCATCTCATCACCGTCTTTCATAAAATCTTTGGCATCACCAACCATGTCGGCCGCTAGCTCATATTGTTCAAAAGATTCTGGATCCATGAAATAGAATTTCTCATCGTCTTTGTAAAGGTATTGAACCTTTTTGTTGGTTACTTCGGCTGGTTCAATCTTTTCTTGGCCTTTAAAGGTCTTTGGCAAAAGAGCGCCAGTGATAAGGTTCTTGACTTTAACATTAACGATGGAACCACCACGGCCCATAACTTTCTGTGAATATTCCACCACCTTATACGGTTGCCCGTCTAAAGTGATAAGAGTGTTTTTCTTTAGATCTGTTGGTCCGTACAT
>CAMVCL010000016.1 GCA_947165975.1 uncultured Candidatus Saccharibacteria bacterium
TATATTCATCACGTTTATGATAAAATAGAATGTATGAGAGTGTGGAGGAAAAATGTTATTTTGAATAGAATTTTTCTGTTCGGTATCATTTTCGGGTTGAGCCTCATTGGGCAGTCAGCTTTTGCTGAATCGGACCCTTCTATTTCGATTTCCGTCGATACTGTCAATATGACTTTGCAGCCTGGTGAATTTGGGACCGCCAATCAAACCATCACGGCATCCACCACTAGCTCCTCAGGCTACACGATTGAACTAGCAAACAACAACAATTCAAACGATCTTATTAATACGACAGACAACACAAAGGTAGTACCGACTTTCACAATGCCAAGTGGGTCAACAAGTATTCCAGTTAGTCAACTCGGTGATGGTTATGGATTTAGTACAGACAATGGCGCAAATTATTCAGCCATCCCAGATCCGAACACTGCTGTAAAACTGTTCGAAACTTCGTCCAGTGGCGCCAACCAACACACACTCACTTTTGGCTTCAAAGTACCAATCAATATCACGGCCGGTACTTATACCAATTCGTTTGATATTATCATTGTGGCGAACTACGAACCCTGCCTCGCCGAAAACATTTGCTACTATGGTAATAACGACGACGGCACCGGAACAATGTCTGACCAACCCGCCAGTTCAAATACCGACACTACCCTCATGGCATCTAACTATTCTCGCGCTGGCTATGGCTTTGCTGGTTGGAATACTAGCGCCGACGGGACCGGCACTAATTATGGACCTGCTCAAACTATCACGACCGGAGATTTATCGCAAGAAGGGTTGTCACTTTATGCTAATTGGGTACAATCAGCCGGTAACTTACAAGATTGGCAAGGCTGCGACAGTATGAGTATTGGTGATATCACAGCACTTACGGATACTCGCGATGGTAGTACCTATGCCATTGCTAAATATGCTGACAACAAATGTTGGATGATGGAAAATCTACGCCTAGATTTATCGAGCCAAGACCTCCAGATCACCAGCAGTAATACCAATAAACCAACAGCGTCATTTATAACCGCAATCAATAATCACCCAGCATCTAGCAATTCCTTCTGCGAAAACACCAACTCAGCCTGCATCGACCAAGTAAAATTTAATACTAACAATATCAATCGAGGGTTGACGGCCGCACATGACACCGCTGACACTACAAGCTCATGGTATTCCTATGGAGTATACTATAACTGGTTTGCCGCCACAGCAGGCAATGGCACATATGCACTTACAAATGCAGGCATAATCGCCGAAGGTGATCTCTGCCCAGCCGGCTGGCGCTTACCTACGGGATATGGCATCGACGGTGAATTGGCCCTCCTTGATAAGGCCTACAATGGTTCGGGCAACAACCAAGAATCAGGAAATACCGGGCTCAAAGGTTCAAAGCGTTGGCGCAACTTCCCATTAAACTATATCTATAGTGGCGAATGGCGCGCTAATAGTAGTCTTAACCGAGGTGTTTCGGGTGGATATTTTTCTGCCAGCAATTACAACGCAACACGTTCCTATAATCTCTGGCTTCGCTCAACTGCAATCAATATGAATTCAAATTCCAACCCCAAATACCGTGGTCAAGCCATCCGCTGCATTGCTACTAATAATAGTTCAATCATCGGCAACATCCACTATGACTCCAATGGTGGTACTGGCACTATGACAGATCAAACAGACGTAGATTTTACCACCGCCACAGCTGGCAGTAATACATTTACAAAACAAAACGCTGCTTTCCTTTATTGGAATACTAAAGCTGATGGTACCGGCACTATCGTCCTAGAAGGCAGGTCAGTAAGTAACGCCGCAAACACCATAGGTCTAGTAAGTGGCGACACGTTAACCCTATACGCCATTTGGCAACCCGTCTTCTCAGTTACCTATAATGGCAACGGAGCCGACGCGGGCACCATGCCAACTTCCCAAATATCCATCAATGCATCTCTAACTCTCTTAGCAAGTAACTATTCCCGTGCCGGCTATGGTTTTGTTGGTTGGAGCCATGATAATGATGCTGCCACCAAGCTAATTAACGGCCAAACCATCGAAATCTTTGGACCAAACCAAGTTGTTTCAACCGGCAGTAGCTTCACGAGTCATGCAGATAGTAACAACCTCATTACTCTATACGCCGTTTGGCTCCCAGCCGACATCAATGACACACTTCAAACCTTCGATAACGTCAAATGTAACGCCATGTCCACTGGGGACATTCTAGCCCTCACCGACAATCGCGACAACAACACATACGCAGTCGCCAAGCTCTCAGACGGTAATTGCTGGATGATCGAGAACCTCCGCCTCGATCCTTCAACCACAACCTTCTCGAGCAGTAACACCAATAACCCAACCGCCGCCTTCATTTCCGCCGCCCCATCGTCTAGCACATCCAATACCATGTGCGGTGGCAATATTGGTAATAATAGCGCCTGTATCGACCAAATCGCCTTTAACAGCAATAATCTCAACCGCAGTCTTTCTGCCTCGGCAACAGCAAGTTCGCCTGCCCAATGGTACAGTTATGGCATGATGTACAACTGGTACACTGCTTCAGCCGGCAATGGCACCTACGCCATGTCGAGCGGCCATGTGACAGGTGATATCTGCCCTGCAGGCTGGCGTTTACCAACCGCTGGTACGGGAGGCGAATTAGCCGTACTTAATAGCAGCGTCAACGGTGGAGCTACCAACAACGACAGCGGCCTAGTATCCTTCCCAAATAACTTCATCTATTCTGGCGACTTTAACCAAACTCAATCCGGCGGTCGCGGTAATTACGGACGTCTCTGGAGTGCAACCGCATCGAACAATGACAACGCCTTCCGCCTCGGCTATCGCAATAACGAAGTCACGCCAGTCAAAGCCTACAACAAATGGGATGCCTTCGCACTAAGATGCATTGTGAAGCCATAAAATAGCGTTTTTATCGCCGAGCGTCTTGATTTCTCGCCCGCATACTGCTCTTTGAGCTTTTGCTCTGTATTCTTGACTAGATGATGGTAGAGTCTCTGCTTGTCAACGTCAGAGGTGTCGAGGGCGGCTCTTGCTTCCCAGATAACAGCTTTACCTACCGAATTACTCCTGTATTTTCAAAAGTTTCAGATGTAATTGGATTCAGACTAACACGCCAAACAAGTTGGTGCTGAGTGTTAGGGGTGGCTGGGGGCCCTACCGCCACCAAAGCCTAATTAATTGGTGGTGGTAGATATAGTGTGGAGGGGGTGCAGAAAGAATAGAGTCTCCCTGTTTAGTAGACATGGTTATTAAAGTGCATTATTTTCTTGATTATAATTTGAGTAATTAACAGAGAGAATACCCTGCCATCTCTTTACCTCATCCAGAATTTCCTGCCTAATATATCTGGTATATTCTAACTTGGAAGAATCAGGGGCGGGCGAATTTTCGTGTAAATATTTACCCTTACGGAGCACCACGTATCAAGGCTCCAACAAGCCTTTTTTGTTGACATTAAAAAAGGGCCTTTGTGGCCCTTTTAATAAAATATCGTGCTACCCCGCAAGTGCGAGTCGTACATACTGCCTGTCTAATAGACTACTAGAATTAGGTATAGGATCGCCATCTTCGCCTTCATCATATTCCTCATTAATACCGTGAAGATATTCAACAGCATCATCAAGGCTAATTAGACCATATTTAACTGGATTCTTCATAATTCTGAGCAAAGCTGCATCTTCCGTATCCTGGTCCATAATATTTGCACCAAAGATTAGATCTTCAACCAGTTCGAAGTAAGCACTC
Source organism: uncultured Candidatus Saccharibacteria bacterium (assembly GCA_947165975.1). Taxonomy (GTDB): domain Bacteria; phylum Patescibacteriota; class Saccharimonadia; order Saccharimonadales; family Saccharimonadaceae; genus Nanosyncoccus. Next base: position 3,763 of record CAMVCL010000016.1, read on the forward strand.
CAGAAAGATACCTTATTTTTAGCATGCTCCATGAGTAGTTCGAGCTGTTGGTCGTACCACCAAAGCACATTGAACCTTTCTCCGCACATACTACGCGTATTCACCGTCTGCAACTCGCTGCGAACAAGCTCCTCTGAATCCAGGCCATTTTCTAGTAGCTCAAGCAAATGGCTACGTACAAATGCCTGCTCGTGATCAGTCTCAGCTCTTCGCACAATGAGACTAGGGCTAACACCATATTTGAACATTTGTTCGATGCTTAAATATATTTCTTTAGCAATTCTATCCGGATCTGCCCCAAGTTCAAGGAGCTTCATAATCTCATCACGATTGAGTTCTGGCTCTGTCTCGAGAATGAGATCCGGATTAGCTCCGTGTCGAACCTTACCATCGAAATCAAGAATATGCGGCCATTTCTTAATAATAAGATTAATATTGGCCCCAAGACTCAACAGATCGACAAGATAAGTTTTGACGCTGTTAAAATCATAAACATCGAGATAATCATTAATATCAAAATCTGGTATTACTGCCTTTATCTCGTGATGCGCATAAACAACGTCCGGAATTAGCATGCGGCCGATCAATGATTCAGGGCCGACTTTGCAAGACAATTCACTAAAATGTTTTGCTATATAATAGCTCACATTTTCCTTAGCACAATCACTCTTAGGATCAATAAGATCAAGATATAACTCATGAATAAAATCAGTTTTGTTGGTGCCCATTTTTTAATCCTCCGTAATACGAAAATTCTTTTAGCACGACAAGTTAAAGTCCTATAAATCAGCTAATCAAAGTTAGCAAACATATCATTATTATTGTAGCACAAAATCCATTTTTTGTCAATAGGTAAGGCACAAAACTTAAGAGCAATGTCAAACTTAAAAAATACCCTCGATCACTCGAGGGCCTGGAGAAATAACTTATTTACTTGGATACCTAAATACCCACATAACAATAGCTTCTTTACCATCTTCAATTACAACAACATACTCGTCGTCAAAGAAAAGAAATTTTTCATCTTTCCTTCTCACAGGATTATTGATATTAACCGTACCATTTTGTCCTAACAGGCTCCAGGATCTTGAAGTCAGTTGGAAAAGGTCCGGTATCTGAAGTGGATTTATAACGTCTTTGATGCAGATCTTTTTACCAATTTCCGCATACTTACATTCCGGTACAAGCATCACCAAAAGTTTCGCTACATCCTCACCCATATCATTTGATAAGAGCAGCTCAACCACGGAAGGCCATTTAGTACCATATGCTACGTGATTCGAATCATACACCATATAACCCGTTCTATCACCCAGTATATCCATTCTTTTCTTTATTGATTCAGCTTCATCTTCTGTTTTACTGATTGCATAATGCAAAAACGAATTTGTTGGACAAAATCCTTCTCTTTCATACATAGCCATTTTTTCTTTCTCCTATTAAAGTGCTTAGTATAGAATATACATACACTTTAAATTATAGCATAAAATCATCAAAAAGTCAATACTTTATCATTAATTAACTCTTGCATTTTTTATTATTTGATATATAATATATCCATAAACTTAATCAAAACAAAAAATGGACATATTATTACAAATCATCTTATTAGTAGTCGGCTTCATCCTTTTAATCAAAGGCGCAGACTGGCTAGTTTCGGGCGCATCATCAGTTGCCTCGCATTTCAAAGTTAGTAAACAATTAATCGGACTCACCATCGTTGCTTTTGGTACAGGTGCGCCAGAACTCGCCGTTTCGATTAGTTCGCTTATCCAGGGCAATACCGACATGCTTCTTGGTAACGTCATGGGTAGTAATATTATCAATATCCTTCTATTGATCGGTGTAGCTGCAGTTATCCATCCAATCAGCATTAAAAAAACCACCATCTCTAAAGAACTCCCCTTACTTCTTTTGATCTCTACTGCTATGGTTGTCTTGTTTCTTGACGCCGGTATCGCCGGTGCTGATTCCAATATTTTCTCACGTGGCGACGCCATTATTTGTGTCCTACTCTTCGCTATTTTCATTTATTACATCCTCAATATGGTTAAACAAAACCGTCAAGACAAAAAAGCCGTCGAGAAACCTCAATATAAACTTGGCTTGTCCTTCTTATTTGTGATCCTTGGTCTCGCTGGTGTAGTTGGCGGTAGTCAGCTCGTAGTCAATTCCGCTTCAACTCTAGCTTCCACTATCGGCATTTCAGACCGCATCATTGCTCTAACCGTAGTTGCCTTTGGTACGTCGTTGCCAGAATTAATGACCACCATTACCGCTGCTCGTCGCCATGAAAATGAGCTTCTCGTTGGCAATATCATTGGTAGCAATATTTTCAACATTTGTGTCGTGTTAGGGTTACCAGTAGCAATATTCGGTACTATTACACCAGGTAGTTTTGAACTTCTTGATATTATTATGATGATCGGCTCCTCTCTCATCCTTTGGATGGTCGCTAAACGTGGCGAAGATGGTTCTGGTGGTATCATTCGTCGCTCTGAAGGATTTCTTATGTTGATAATTTTCGCAATATATTATGGCTATATAATATATGGAGCTTTGATTTGAACTGGATAGTATTCGTTTCAATTGCGGTTATCGCCGATGCTGTTCGTATCTTCATAGATAATTACACTTCTGATGTTTATTTCAAGGGCCGTAACGCTGTTGCCCAAAAGATTTTCTACGCCTACGGTCTAACCTTCGTAGCGCTACTCATGTTCATTGCGTCTGGTTTCAATTTTGAAAACCTTGATCTAACTACAGCATCACTGATTATTTTATCTGGTATTCTTCACGGATTCGCCGGCATCCCCTACTATCGCGCACTTGAACTGGATGAATCCACCAATATTGGTATCTTCAATCAACTCGCTCCAGTCTTTTACCTAGTTCTTGGTTGGTTTTTCTTAGATCAAGATTTTTCACCGATGCAACTTATAGCATTCGCGGTAATTCTAGCTGCACCTATTTTAATTGTTGCCACCGCCCGCAAAAAAAGTCGTAAAGTAAAACTAAAAGCCGTACTATTTGCTTTTTCTTACGTCATCATTGCAGTGTCTGCAAATATTCTATTCGTAAAAGTCAATTCCAATAATATTCAATTTACTACATCAATCGGTTTAGTACTTATTGGTAAAGCTATTGCCGATCTAATCATCTGTTACAGCAATCCTAAATACCGCAAAAGATTCTATGCTGTCTGTAAATCAAGTAGACGAAAAGTTTTAACACCTCTCATAATAAACACTTTTGTCGGTGGCATACAACAATTCACCTATCGCGCCGCTCTTATCACAGCTCCAGCTATAGCAGTCGCTTCTGCTGCCACTGATTCAGCCCAACCAATTGTAATGTTCTTCATGGGGATACTATTAACTTTAATTTGGCCAAAATTTGGTCGCGAAAAACTAGATAAAAAAACCGTTCTGGTTCATTTCTTTGCTACGATTTTAGTCGTTATCGGAATAGTCCTACTACAAATGTGATATAATAATCATAGGTGGTGCTTTGGCGGAGTGGTTACGCAGCGGTCTGCAAAACCGCGTACACCGGTTCAATTCCGGTAGGCACCTCCATTTTTTTGTTTAAAAGATTCTTCCGCCATTAGATAATTTTTCCGCTTTTTCGATCAAAGCTTTGATCTTCGACGCATTCTCTTCCGCATCCTTTTCCGTATAACGTTCTTTTCCTCGCATCAGATCTCCATAAAAACCCGTCCCTCTTACCGCATTCCAAAACTCCTCGCCAGCATTTACATCATCATGAAACCAAGGTTTTTTAGATAAGTTATAGTGCAACAATTTAGCTTTACTTACATCTTCTCCTTCTGGTTGCATATTCCATTCTGCTGGTAGATGCATGATCTGTCCTTTCAAAATTACATTCAAGTAATCCTGATCTGGCGCAACCAGGTCCGCATCCTTCTTGATTAGATCCGTCATCTGCGTCACATAATGCAACTTGCGGAGTTTCTTTAGATCCATCAAAATCACCCCCGAGTTTACATAATCCTTAGCTGGAATCCCCAATGCATTTTCAACATATTCTACAAATTGTGGAACATTCGCCACCTTTGGGTCAACCCGTGCCGCAATCACATTTTCTCCAAGTTCAATGTCGTACAATTCCCCAATATCCGACATCAATATTGTGTCGCTATCAATATAAATCCCCTTATCATACTGCAAAAAAATCCTTGCGATAAACGCCCGATAATAATACACTGCTCTTGCAAAAAAATCTCCAGAACCAGATCTTTTTGCGCAGTATCGCACGATTATCTGCATATATAGATTGTATTTCATCTTATGAAATTCAATCGCACAATTCCGCGTTACCATATTTCGCAATCGCCACCGATTGACCAATGATAACTTATCGTACATAATGATTACCCGATAATATCGCTTCGGATTCGCAGTTTTCATCAAAGAATTGATTGCCGCCGCCGCATATTTTGCATAATCATCCGTAATCGTCAAAAAAATTGGCACGACCTTAGTCTTTTTTAAAAAACTCTTACCTGTATTAAAAATACTCATTTAGCTATCCGTTCGATTTTTTCTTGTACTCAAAATATTCATAACTATTTTTCTTACTATATTTTACCATAGAATCATAAGCCTTTTTCGCCAAAGTTGCTCTATTCTCATCTTCAGTTTTATTAGTATCTGGCCAAAACGGCCCATCCAGATACACTTCCATACGTGGCAAATCACCATGTTTATTGTCGGCACGTCGATGATAAGTCGTTGTCATCGTAAAAATCGGTAGATTATTGCGTGCCGCATACGTAAATGATTTATCGCCTGCCGGAAACTTTCGTATCTTCGTAGAATACGGCCATACATGTGCTTCTGGATATAAAACTAAACAATTCTTTTGCTTCAATCTTTTATCAACTGCTTCATGAAATCTCTTTTTCGTATTTTTTGACGAACCTAGCGGCAAAGCGCCAATCGCCGGCAAAAACTTTCCAATCCCCGGAATTTTTAGATTTACTGGACTAATAATCGTAAAGATCCGTCTATCTGCCGCTAAGGCTGGACCAAACACATCATGAAACGGATTGGTATGGTTCGCATAAATCACATAACCTTTGCCTCGCGCTTTTTTTAATTTTTCTCGTCCATAATATTTCGTCTGCCAATAAACTCTCTCATAATATTGTCCAAAAAGCTTAAAACATCTAAACAAAATCGCTGACCATAATTTCTTCAGTGGATTTCGTGGAATAAATTCATAATCTTCCGGCAATTCAACCTTCTGTTGTTTTTCCTGTTCTTCAGTCTTGATCGGATCATCCTCTTCCGAAGTATAATAAAACACCCGTTCAGCTTTTGGAATATCCTTCTGAAACAATGTCGCTTTTGCCATACTATATATTATCCTTTAACTTATTATATTCGTCAAATATATCATCATATTCAAAGATCTTTAAAATCTTGTGTACCTTATCAATCTCAAATGGTTTAACTTTTTGCACACGAAAATATGGCCAAAATTTAAAATTATTCGAGAAATGATGCAGGATTGTATCTTCTCGTGGTCTTTCTTCCTGCTCATTATATTTTCGTGGCATCAATTTACGTTTAGAAATAGATTTATTCAACGCCGCTTGGTCTGCCAGCATCATCCACCTTCTTACACATAGATCTACTGATTTCGTAAACATCCCAGATTTTAAACATTCCGGAAGATTAAAAAGCATAACTCCAGAATTCATGTAATCTTGTTTGAATAGTCCATGGTAATGATAAAATCTTCGTCCATAGATATCCAAAACCCCTGCCGCTTCTATCCCATTTAAATCCGTTTCATAAAACTCACGCAAATCCCCCCTACAAATCACATCGTAATCCAAATATAACACTCTATCTAAAACAGCTAATTCTGGTATCTTGTCCATATATAATCTAAGCATTGAACAAGGCGTAAAATACGAACCCATGTTTTTCTTAGGAAGATTTTTTACAAATACGTCCGTCGCATCAATCAGCTGTACAAAATTATTTTTGTTATACTTTTTCACCAATCTATCTAAAAATTTCACAGTTTTTTCTTCAAAAGGCTCCACTTCCTCGTACTTGATAGTCATTATATAAATATGATAAAAAGTATCTTTACCACCTCGCATCAAAAGCGACAAAATCGACACTAACACTCCTCGCGCTATCCCTTTATCGCCACAATACAAAATGTTCATACTAAATAATTATAGCATCACTGAATTATATCAATACAAAAAACTCCTGCAAGGAGTTAGTTTTACAAATCTCTACACGTGGTGCCCGAGATGGGACTTGAACCCATATGGATTTCTCCATTCGATTTTAAGTCGAACGCGTATACCATTTCCGCCACTCGGGCACTCTATTATTATATCACATTCTCTCAGTGATTTAATACGAATAGTTTAATCACAAAATATGCCACCATTATAGCGAACGCACTTAACCCAGTCCACATCGTAGTAGTAAAGTTAACCTTATCCCGAAACTTATATGTCAGCTCACACCCAATCGCCGTAATTCCTCCAAAAAACGCCCCAACAAAACATATATAACCTATACTACTAAGACCGCCAAAAAGCAATGCGAGCGATGGAGCATATTCGGTTCCACCACTATTCATTGAACCAAAATCACCAAGTATATTTAATACTACACCAGCAACAGCCAACAAAAATGCTCGATTCCCCGACTTTTCTGAATTCAAAATACCATGCATCTTTCCATTGGGCCAATCCTTTTCATGTATCTCAGTAGGTTCCAAAAATGCCAAACTTGCTCTATCTGGAGCTTGCTCGTTCATAGCTTGTGTAGCTTTCATCTTCTCAGCTTCAATTCGCTTTGACTTTTCCCACTCTGCTTCCGTCTCTGCATCTGCCATATTATTTACTCAAATATTCCGTTATTGCATTTACTGCCACAGCCGCATCACCAGCCGCAGTCACCAATTGACGCACGTTTTTTGTACGACAATCTCCCGCCACAAAAACTCCTTCACATGACGTTCGGCAGTCTTCGCCTGCCACGATATAACCATTTTCGTCTAAATCAACTAGATCAGCAAATATCTCCGTCATCGGCTTCTTCCCAACCGCTACAAACATTCCGTCCACAATAATCTCACGATCATCAACTACGCCGTCGACTTTACCACTTGGCACCAGTTTCAAACCAGACACTTTCTCCTCGCCTAAAATCTCACCTGGTACATAACCGAGTACAAATTTAACATTCTCTTTCTTCCGTAACTTTTCCACTAACGCCTCATCGCCACGAAATTTATCACGTCGATGCACCAAATACACCTTTTTCACGATATCAGCTAAATACAAAGCATCATAAAGCGCCGTATTGCCACCACCAATCACCGCTACATCTTTTTCTTTATAAAAAGCCCCGTCACAAGTTGCGCAATAAGACACCCCACGACCAGTCAATTCGTCTTCACGCTCAATACCAAGCTTTTTATCTTCTGCGCCTACCGCCAAAATCACTGCTTTAGCCGCATATTCATCATCTTCGGTTACAACCCTAAAACCATTCTCAGTCTTTTCAATTTCCTCAACTTCTTCCATCTCTATTTTAGCACCCAAATCAATTGCCTGTTTTTGGGTCCTTTGAATTAGATCAACACCAGAAATACCTAAATCACCAGGCCAATTCTCGATATGAAAAGTATTAATTATTTGTCCACCCGGAACTTTTCCTTCAAGTACTAAAACAGTTTTTCCAGCTCGCGTCGCATAGATCGCCGCCGTTAATCCAGCAATACCAGCTCCGACAATAATCACATCATACTTCATCTTATTTCACCAGTTTTTCAAGTTTTTTCAGTGATTGTACGCCAACTACTCGATTCACTTCTTTACCATCTTTCAAGACCACCAAACAAGGAATCGTAGATACTTCAAACGATTCCGCCTTTTCTTCTTCATCATCGATGTTTATTGCTGTAACTTTAATCTCGGGATGAACCTTCTTAAATTCCTCCATCGTTGGTTTCATCATTTGGCATGGACCACACCAATCCGCATAAAAATCTAATATCTCCATTATAAAATCTCCTCAATTTTTTCAGCAAAATCTTTTGGCTCGTCGGTCGGACCGAATCTTCCAACCACCTTCCCTTCACGATCAACTAAAAACTTTGTAAAATTCCATTTGATAAAACCTTTTTCTTTAGAAACACCCGGCAACTTAGCGATCGCCTTCATAGCTAGCTTATTCTTCATTCCTTTTGGCTCTGTGTCATCTGCGACCTCAGATTTCAAATAAGCATAAAGTGGCTCTGTCTTATCGCCATTCACTTCAATCTTTTTTAATTGGTCAAATGTTGTCTTATATTTAGCCGTACAGAATTCGTGTATCTCTGCATCCGTTCCAGGCGCCTGATGACCAAATTGATTACATGGGAAATCTAGTATCTCCAAACCCTTATCATGGTAATCCTTATATAAATTTTCTAGCCCCTCATATTGTGGAGTAAAACCACAACCAGTCGCCGTATTTACAATTAATAGCACCTTTCCTTTTAAGTCTGCGAGATTCAATTCTGAATCATCGCGTCTCCTGACTTTAAAATCATAAATACTTGCCATTTTTTCTCCTTTGCTATCTTCATTATCTCGTATTTCTGTTTATTTTTCAATATAACCAAAAACAACTACAAATAAAACCAAAATACAAAATCAAAGTAATCTATCGTTTTAAAACTATTAAACTTTATTAATCACTGGTATCACGATTGGCGTATGTCCTGTTGCATCAAATAGAATATGTGTAATATCTTCCTTAATTTCCTCTTTCAAGACCTTCATTTCTGGATCAGTCGAAATTGATTTATCTGTCTTTTGGCGCAGATAATGGCGAATTTTTCCAATTAGCTCTTCTGAATTATCCAAATAGATAAATGCACGCGACACAATATCTGGAGTCTTCATCAAATGTCCAGTCTTTTTATTTAGAGTCAAAACGATCACAAAAATTCCTTCTCGTGAAATATGTATCCTATCCTTCACTACGGCTTCGTGTACCGGTTGATCTGCATCGTCAAACAATTTATTTCCAGCATGAATCCTACCAGCTTTACGAATCTTCTTATCAGGCGTCAATTCGATAATATCACCGTCATCAGATACTAGAATTCGCTCCCTCGGTATTCCAACCACATTTTCAGCCATCTCCGCATTGTGCTCCAACATATAGAATTCACCGTGATATGGCAAATAATTAGTTGGGTGTAGTCTTGTTACAAATTCCACATGATCCTCATAATAGGCATGGCCAGACAAGTGTAAAGGCCCAATATTCGTTAAATGTGTTTTACCATTCTGGATTACTTGTGCCCCCTCACGCAACAATCCATCCACCGTCGAGACCACGTGTGGTTCATTTCCAGGAATCGGATTAGAAGAAAACACAATCGTATCCGAAGATTTAATCTTAATATATTTATGTGCACCAGTCACCATACGGTTAAGCACTGCATTCAACTCACCCTGCGAGCCAGTACATACGATACAGATTTTCTCATCCGGTAATTTGATAATGTCTTCCATCTTCATGATGGTATCTTTAGGTACCTTGATCGACTTAGCCCTCAAGGCCACTTCAAGGTTATTAATCATTGAAAAACCAGAAAACGCCACCTTACGTCCACGCTTTGCCGCTTCTTGCAAAACTAATTCAATTCTCGAAATCTGTGATGAAAAACACGAAATGATCACTCTACCATTCACATAATGATCCATTACTAGACCCAAATTTTCACCCACATCATATTCTGAATGTGGATGTTTCCCTGGTGAATCAATATTAGTCGATTCGTTCACCATCAAATCCACGCCTTCTTTAGCAACAATCTCATCAATCCGTTCGTAATCTGTCTGTATACCCATTGGTCTTTCCTCATGACGCCAGTCTCCAGAAAAGTAGATCAAACCATTCGGAGTTCGCACCACTATTGCCGTATTGCCAGGAATCGAATGTAAAGTATGGATAAATTCTACCGATAAATGTTCAGAAATTTGAATCTTTTCGTGTTTAAACGGATCCACTGAGATATAATTCATTTCCGGCGCTTCATCCAGTTCAGACATCTGTTTTTTGATCATCCCAAGAGTAAAATCCGTTCCATAAATCGGAGTCAGATTACTAAATTTCGGCAACAGGTGACGACAAGCTCCAATATGGTCCAAATGCGCGTGCGTAAAACAAATAGCTTTTACTTTGGAGAGATTGTCTTCGAGATATTTAATATCAGGAATCAGATAATTCACCCCTGGATAGTCTTCACCAGCAAACAACACCCCCATATCGATCACTAACATTTCAGACTTATATTCAACAATCGTCATATTTTTACCAATACCAAATTCACCCACACCACCAATCGGAATAATTCGTACCGCTTCAGGATCTGGTCGCATCTGTTTAAGCTTGGCATTCGTAATCTGCTCACCCCCATAACCATTATAGCGAGATTTATTTACAGGCACCCCAATAATATGTTGAGTAGCCTGAGCATTCACGTCTTGAGAAAGCATTCTCTGATGATGTACCATATCACCTTTTTTTACTGAAACAGAAAGATTAACCTTACGTTTCTCAGCTTCGGCATTCTTAGCGGCCTTAGCGGTATTATTCACGGTTTTTGCAGTTTTTTTCGCAGTATTTTTGCCTTTAGAAGCGTTTTTTGCCGTTTTTCCAGCATTCTTGTTCAAAGCAGGCTTAGATGCGACTAATTCTGCATCTTTACCACCAGGCTTGAAATTTGAATTAAAATTACGATTTTGTGCCTCTTCGAACTGTCGTTTGATATCTGGCAATCTTTCAGCCCTAGATTTTAAGAGCCGGGCACGCCGCTCTTCCTCTTTTAAATTCATAAGTTTCCTTTTTTATTACAAGTATTAATCGCTACCCCTATTATAACACATTTCATAAAAAATACCATATATATTATTGCTATATATGGTATTTTTGTCCTTATCTCCTAGGCGCAATTTCTCTTAACATAGTGATTTCAAGATTACCATCACCAC
>CAMVCL010000017.1 GCA_947165975.1 uncultured Candidatus Saccharibacteria bacterium
CAAAATCAACATAATAGGAAAGGATATTTTAACACTATGAAGGTACGTGCCAGTGTTAAGAAAATCTCGCCTGATGACATCATTGTACGCCGCAAAGGTGTGCTTAGGGTCATCAACAAGAAAAAACCTAAGAATAAGCAAAGGCAGGGTTAAATATGGCTAGAATAGCTAGCGTGGTGATTCCGTCTGATAAGCAAGTGTGGATTGCACTGACTTATGTTTACGGTATCGGTAGAACCACAAGCAAAAAAATCCTTGCGGAGGCTAAAATCGAGCCTACCACTCGGGTGAAAGATCTCACCGAGGCTGACGAACAAAAAATCAACGATATTATTTCTAAGAAATACCACGTTGAGGGTGATCTCAGACGCCTAGTGAGTAATAATATCAAACGTTTAAAGGATATCAATTCCTACAAGGGAATGCGTCACAAGGCGAAGTTACCAGTCAACGGCCAGCGTACTCGTACGAATGCACGTACTCGTAAGGGTAAGGCGATCGCGGTCGGTGGTGCACAACCAAAAGCAGCTAGTAAGACTTAAGGAGAAAATATGGCAGAAGAAGTTAAAAACACAACTGCTACTGAGGCTGTCGAGACAAAAGCTCCGAAGTCCAAAGCAGCAAAAAAAGGTAAAAGAATTGTCAATAGTGGCGCAGTCCACATTCAGTCGACGTTCAATAATACCATTATTAGCGTCACCGACAAAACTGGTGGTGTGCTTGCGGCATCTAGTGCAGGTGCTAATGGTTTCCGTGGTTCAAAGAAAGGCACAGCTTTCGCGGCTGGTGTTGCAGCAGAGAAAGCTTTGGAAACTGCTAAGAAGAATCACGCTTTGAATTCAGTTGATGTATATGTATCTGGGATTGGTTTAGGTCGCGATGCGGCAGTTAGAGCAATCTCTACCGTAGGTATTAAGATTGACAGTATTACTGATGTAACCCCGATTGCACATGGTGGTGTGCGACCAAAGGGAGAAAGGAAACCATAATGGCAAGGGATCATTCTCCAATTGTAAAACAAAGTCGTCGTGAGGGCTATGCTCTCGCGCCAAAGGCGCATAAAGTCATGGCTAAAAAATCTGGTATTCCAGGTGAACATGGCGATAAAAGAGTACGTGGCGGTAGTCTATATTTGACACAGCTACGTGAGAAGCAAAAAGTACGTCGTATGTATGGTTTGCTTGAAAAACAATTTGCGAAATTAATGCGAGAAGCTCAGAGAGCCGAAGGCTTGACTGGCGAAAAGCTTCTTGAGTTTTTGGAAAGAAGAGCTGATAACGTGATCTTTCGTGCAGGTTTTGCATTGACTCGTCGTCAGGCTCGTCAATTGGTTTCGCACGGACATTTTCTATTGAACGGTCGTCGTGTCGATATCCCATCGATTCGACTCAACCCGGGTGATGTTCTAGAGGTTCGTCCTAAGTCTTCAAAGACAGAATATTTCAAGAATCTTCCGAATATCATTGGAGCGGCAAACACTGTTCCGCTTTCATGGATGAAGGTCGACGCGAAGAAAATGAAGATTGAAATTACCGGTTTGCCAAAACGCGAAGAGGCAGAAGCTGGTATTAACGAACAACTAATCGTTGAGTATTACTCACGCTAAGGAGAAATAGAATATGACAACTAAAAATATTCACGAAGCAAAGCTTGACAGCGTTAAAGAGTTAAGTCCTACTAGCGCAGAGTTTGTGATCAAGCCACTTTATCCTGGCTATGGTAATACGCTTGGCAACTCTTTACGACGCGTGCTCCTTTCTAGCGTGAAAGGTGCTGCAATTACTGCTTTTTCGATAGAGGGTACTACTCACGAATTTACGGCAATTCCAGGTGTACGTGAAGATGTAGTTGATATCATGCTCAATCTCAAGAATATTCGTTTCAAGATGCACACTGATGCGCCAGTTGAATTGAACCTTGAGATGAAAGGTGATAAACAATCTGAAAAAGATGGCGATAAGCGTGTTGTGGCTGGTGATATCAAACTTCCTTCTGAAGTTGAAATTGCTAACCCAAATCAGGTAATTTGCCACATTGATGATCCTAAGTACACTCTTAAGATGCACTTGATTGTAGAGTCTGGCCGTGGTTATCTAACCATCGAAAAAGCCAGTGAAGAACGTTTGCATAGTGATATGATTGCGATTGACGCGGTGTTTACACCAGTACTTCGTGTACGTTACAAAGTTGAGAACACCCGTGTTGGTCAAGATACGAACCTTCAACAGCTTACTCTTACGGTTGATACCGATGGTACTTTGACTCCAAAGGATGCATTTGAAGAGGCTGCTGCGATTTTGGTAAATCAGTATACCGCTTTGGCTGGTTCAACTAAAGTTGAATCTAGTCCAGCACCTGGTAGTAATACCGACGATGATGATGCTGGTTTGATGCTACCAATTGAAGAGCTTGAATTATCGGCTCGTACGGCTAATGCTTTACTTAATAACGACATTAAAACCATTCGTGATTTGGTGACTTTGTCGGAGACTGATCTTAAGGACCTCAAAGGTTTTGGTCAGAAGGCGTTAGACGAAGTTAAAGAAAAGTTAACGGAGTTAAATATTTAAAATGCACAGGCACGGATATAAAGGCCGAAAATTTGGCCGCGAAACCGATCAGAGGTTGGCGCTCACCCGTGGGTTGATGTGCTCTCTGATCTTAAATACAAGTATTACTACGACTTTGGCACGCGCTAAAGAGATTCGTCGTTCTACTGAAAAACTAATTACGATGGCGAAAAAAGGTGGCTTAAATAACCGTCGTTTAATCATCGCTCGTTTAAATGATCTGGAAGCAGCTACACTATTGGTTGATGTGATTGCTCCACAGATTAAGCGTGATTCTGGTTATCTTAGGATTGAGCGTGCGGGATTCCGCCGTGGTGACAATTCGGAGATGGGTACGATCAGCTTTGTAGACGAAATTGATTTTGATTATGAGCCAGCTAAAGCTGAAAAAGCTACAAAGCCAGCCAAGAAGGAGGATAAATAATGAAAACTTATTCTCAAAAAGCTTCAGAAATTAATCGTGAATGGTGGGTGATCGATGCATCTTCAATGCCTTTAGGTAAATTGGCGGTGGTTATTGCTGATAAATTGATGGGGAAAAGTAAAGTTACTTATACTCCACATATTGACAATGGCGATTATGTGATTGTCACGAATGCCAAGAATTTGGTTGTAACTGGCGATAAGATGATAGCTAAAAAATACTATCGTCATAGTGGCTATCCTGGCGGTATTAAGGAATTAAGACTCGAAGAAGTTATCGAAAAGGATGCTTCTAGAGCTATCCGTGAAGCCGTTAAGGGTATGATGCCTAAGAATAAACTTGCAGCAGAGAGATTGAAGCGCCTTCGTGTTTTCGATGGTGCGGAACATGCTCACGCAGCACAGAACCCAAAGGAGATTAAATAATGGCAGATAAGAAGAAATATACCTACGGTCTTGGGCGACGTAAAGCTGCTACTGCATCTGCACGTCTTTACAAGGGAAAAGGTGATATTAAAATCAACGATAAGCCGGCACTAGAATATCTTTCTGGTAATAAGACTTATTTAGCTGAGATTACTGATCCTTTGGCTCTAGCCGAAAAGCAAAAAGAATATGATATTACGATTCTTGTTAAAGGTGGTGGCTTAGCTGGACAGGTAGACGCAATTAAGCTTGCTATCTCAAAAGCCTTAGTCACAGAAGCGCCTGATCTTCGTCCAGTTCTAAAGAAGGCTGGTATGATGAAGCGCGATCCACGTGAGAAAGAGCGTAAGAAATACGGTCTTCGTTCAGCTCGCAAGAAAGAGCAGTTCTCGAAGCGTTAAAAATAAGCCCTTCAGGGGGCTTATTTTTATGGTATAATATATGATACGGGGCGTTAGCTCAGCTGATAGAGCGCAGCATTCGCATTGCTGAGGTCGCGGGTTTGATTCCCGCACGCTCCACCAAAAATCCAATTTCCCTGGAGTGTCATCTGATACTCAGAAAAGCCCTGATTTATAGGGGTCAGACGCGACTTGGAAAATCGCTTGTGACTGAAAACAATTAGTCATAAGCGATATTTTTTTGCATTTTTTATGACTATGTGGTTTAGGTGTGTGCAACCGACCAGCGATGCGACATTTATATGTTGAAAATGTAGTATACTTATAACATGAGCGCTATAAGTAATATAGATGATTATCTAAATCATATATTTGATCCTATCGACCCAAGTATAAAACTAGATGACGAACAAAAAGCCTCCGTTTTAGGTGATGATCAATATGCGCTTATTGTTGCTGGGGCTGGTACAGGAAAAACTACAACCGTAGCTGCAAAAGTAAAATATCTAGTAGATGTAAAGAATGTAGACCCAAGTAGAATACTTGTAATGAGCTATACTCGTAAAGCTGTTGAAGAGTTACGCCGTAGAATAAATGTCGACCTAGACGTACCTGCCTGTATCACAACGTTTCATTCTTTGGGGCTTAGATATCTTCGCCTTATAGAAGATGGTAAAAAAATTATTCCTATTGATTCTAATGAGCGTCGTAACTATTTTTTAGATTATTTTAAAAATATATTTTCGTCTAAAGAAAAACTAAATGAGTTTGTTTCTATATTTAATGACCAACAAATAAGATGGATTAACCCTGGAAGTTTCACTTACGGTCATTTTTTTCGTGAAAATTACAAAGACTTTGAAACGTTTGACGATTACTTTAATGCCTATGTGCAGAAGAAATTGCTAGAAACAGAAGACATTGAAGAAAAAGTTTCTCGTATTGCAAATTTCAGAGTCAATGACGAATCCCCAAGAACTATAAAGGGAGAGTTTGTAAAATCTAAAGGTGAAGCAGTAATTGCCAATTTTCTATATCAGAATGGAATTGATTATGAATATGAGCGAGTCTACAGTGAACTTGTAGGGGAACGTCAAGTTTATCGTCCTGATTTTTCAATAGACGCTGGCGGCGAAAAGATTTATATAGAATACTTTGGCATGAGTGGGAATAAATACGATAACTATTCATATGAAAAAATAAGAAAACAAAAAGAAGAATATCATAAGCAGAAACATAATAGATTTATTGCATTAGATTATGAATCTGATAAGGGATATCTAAAACGTTTAGAAAACGAGCTTTCTAAGTTAGGCATAAAACTAAAACCTAGACCTATAAAAGAGGTTTACCAATTATTGTTGGAACAGAATCCACTCGCAGAATTGTTCCATCTTGGAAATTTCTTCTATAGCATAGTTGGAACAATCAAATCTTCTGAAAAAATAAGCTCATTTGAAGACTATAAGAATCTTTGTAATTCTGTCATTGAAGAGAGCCTTTCTGATGACGATAAAGCTATAAAAAGAAAACAATTACAATGGATAGAAGACTTTTGGAATTATTATCGTTCTGTAAAAACTAGTGATAGCAAGTCTTTCAAAGTTGATTATTCTGATATGATAAAAGAACCTTGCGGAAGAGTTAATACGATTATCCCCAGTAAACTAGATTTTGATTATGTCATTGTTGACGAATATCAAGACATTTCTGCAGAACGTTTTAAATTACTTAAAGAAACACTTGATGCTTGTGACGCAAAGTTCATAGCGATCGGCGATGATTGGCAGTCAATCTTTTCTTTCCAAGGCGCAAAAGTGGACTATATCATGAATTTTGACAATTATTTTCCAAATGCTAAACGATATGTGATTAGTAGAACCTATAGAAATGCACAATCACTCATAAATGCCGCCGGTAAGTTTGTTATGCGAAATCAAAGTCAAATCAAAAAGGATCTAAAATCAAACAAAGATATTTCTGAACCAATTTGCTTTGTAAAAATACAAAACAGCATTTTTAGTAATAGAGATTTCATAGACGATAGAAATAGAACTATTGAAGCGATGATACATAAAATACATGAGATTTATCCAGACGATAGCATATGTGTTATTGGTCGTACCAATAGAATGATTGAGTCGTTATTCAAGGATCCTAATTTTATAAATTCGGCAGAAAATAAAGTAAGGATTAAAGGAATTGGTGGCTTTTATTTTGATGCAATGACTATACATAAATCTAAAGGACTTACTTATGATTGGACTATAGTTATGCCTCTTACAAAATACTTTCCTAGTGCCCCTAAAAAAGTTTTTTGGGCATTAGATATAGTAAGAAACGAACCAGAGCCTGAATCAATACCATATGCAGAACAAAGACGATTATTATATGTTGCTCTAACACGTACAAAGAATCGTGCATACATTTTGATGCCTCAAAAAGGTGATCATAGTAAGTATAAAGATGAATTAAACGCTATCATCAGAGATTTAGAAAAGTTAAGCAAGAATAGAGCTAACTAGAAAT
The DNA here is from genome assembly GCA_947165975.1 of uncultured Candidatus Saccharibacteria bacterium. Classification (GTDB taxonomy): domain Bacteria; phylum Patescibacteriota; class Saccharimonadia; order Saccharimonadales; family Saccharimonadaceae; genus Nanosyncoccus. The sequence continues at coordinate 6,350 of CAMVCL010000017.1, forward strand.
GTAATAAATATTGTATTAACCTTTAAGGGTTGTAATTCGTGCTATAATGGTTATGTAAACAAATATCAGTCATATGCTAAAAGATAAGTTTGTAATAGGTGTAAGTAGCTTAGTCGCAATAACTATTGTTGTTGGGGCTTTTTTAAGTTCATCAAGAACTATTGCTACATCTACTTCAGCTCAAGCTACAGTTAATGTGGCAGAAGCTTGTACTATGTCTTCAACTCTGACTACTCCTCATTCTGCTACTATTCCAAATGGTACTTATCAGGAAAATATAGGTATTACTACACTTAAAGTAACATGTAATGATTCACAAGGTTATGCTATATATGCAGTTGGATATACTGGAGATGAAATAGGAGGGACTAATAGTACTAAACTAGTAGTTACTTCAAGTAACATTGATACTGGTACAGCTACAAGTGGAAATACATCTAATTGGGCGATGAAGATATCTACTTCTGGATCTAGTTTTGTTGGTACGATAGATAATAGCTTTGGCAACTATCATGCTGTACCAAGTGAATATACTAAAGTAGCTCACTTTAATTCATCTACTGATGCAGGTCCAAGTGCTAATGGATCTACTTACCAGACTACTTATGCTGCTTTTGTTTCTTCTACTCAACTGGCTGGTAATTATACTGGGAAGGTTAAATATACTATGGTGCATCCGGCGAATGAGACCCCTGCGCAGCCTATTGCTTGTGAAGCTAAAAAGATCTGTTATAACCCAAATACGAATATTGTAGTTGGTCAAATGGGAAAACAATCTGCATCTAATAATGCCTCAACTATTCTTTGGGCAAGCAACTTTAAACGAGATGGCTATGGTTTTGTTGGCTGGAATGATAAATTTGATTACTCGGGTACTAATTATGGTCCTAATCAAACTATTACTGCGCCAAGTGACGTGCAGACCAAAGGTCTCTCACTTTATGCTGTTTGGATTAAATCAGCTGGTACTATCCAAAATTGGAACGGTTGTAGTTCGTTATCACAAGGTGCTACCACTGCTCTTACAGATTCACGAGATGGCAACGTTTACGCTGTAGCTAAACTCGCTGACAACAAATGTTGGATGATAGAGAATTTAAGATTAGCAGACAAGGATAGTAATAATAACGACATAATTTTATCAAACGATAATACCCATAATCCATCTCTTCCGCTAACTAATACATGGTGGTATAGTTCAGTCAACGATAGCGACATGAAACCAACTTCCAATCATCTTTCAGACACCACAGATCCAACTAATATTGCCTGGTGCCAAACAAATTCATCTAACTGTGACGACCAGTCTATGATAGCTACAAACAATACAACTCTCTTCGCCAATAATACTAGCTCCAGCTACTCTACATCCAGCAACATTTACAGCTATGGTAATTATTATAACTGGTATTCAGCTACAGCTGGTCATGGTAAATATGGCTACAATGGCTCTAGCTATACTTCCCCTGGTGATATTTGTCCAGCAGGCTGGCACCTACCAACAGGCAAAGACGCCACTGGTGAGTTTGGGATCCTGGATATTGCTCTAGGAGGTACTGGTGTTGAATCAGACTCTAGTACTACTCCTACCGCGAGCACCATGTCTCTAGTATACCGCTCATATCCCAACAACTTCATATATTCCGGAAGCATTAATTATAAGTCGATTTTTAACCGTAATTCCCACGGGTACTATATGTCTGCTTCTGAATACGATTATCAGAGCTCCCAGGCCATGGTATTCGGTAGTAACTTAGTTAGACCAGGTACATCCTTCAACAATAAATACATCGGTCGAACGATCCGTTGCATCTCTAGTGTTTAACTAGTATCACCCTATCACGAATACCGTTATGACCTATTAGTAATTCGCGACATGTGAAAAAACACGCTTTTTTGCCATACAAAAACGACAAGCAAAAAATACACACCTAAAAATGGACGGCAGAATATGATACTCCAATACGTATAACATTGGCAAAAATGGAAAATAAATCATTTATGATTTATTTTTTATTTTTTAGGAGTGGCTCGGGAAGACTTTCCCGCACGCTCCACCATAAGTATATTATTCCTGGAGTGTCATCTGGTTTACCAGAAACCCCGATTTTATAGGGGCTAGACGCGATAAAAAACGATTATGACTATATTATATAGGCTATAAAGATATATTTTCAACAATGTATAGTAAAACTGATACTCTGTTTTTTCAAATAATTACGTTTTAATGATACAATAATAGATGTTACAGTTATGCTTATTGCACCGGCATAATTGTCGTACCTCTTGCGGTGCCATTCTTTATGCATATGATCCGTGTATTACTTTAGATCTTTTTAGGATGGCATCGCAGTGGAGCAAAGCCGATTCATAAATAAGGTAATCTACTAAATGAAAGATCATAAACTAGTTAATACTATTTCTATCATGGTCATACTTTTGTCTGGTCTTTTTGTTTGCAATCATTCCGTATCAGCTCTCACGTATCAGTCTAACGTAGACGTCGGCTTCACCTTCAATCCTACTATCTCACTTAATCTTTCAGGAGATCTTATCATCAATAACTTAACTCCTGGTACAGCTAGTGATAGTAATATCATAGACGTAACTGTAGCTACTAATGCCTCACAAGGCTATAACCTACTAACCACAGTAGGAGTAAAAGGTGGTACATCTTCACTAGTTAATTCAAGCAATAATAGCTATACCTTCACTAACCTATCTACTACTCCAGGTACAGTAAGCTCACTAGCTAACTTCACTGATGATACATGGGGATACTCCTATTCAGTAGATAATGGTACTAACTGGATATCCGGTAGTACTGGTTCTACTGCATCAGGTTATGCAGGACTTCCATTAGACAATAATGATAACGCAGAAGAACGTGGTAATGGTGGTATAGCCCTAATTAGTACCACTAACCCAGCAGACAATAGAACCATTAAGTTCAAGATAGGCGCTAAAGCTAGTCAGTCACAAGCATCAGGTACTTACACCAACACAGTAAACTTCTATGCTGTAGCTAACCCAGATCCAGAACTAGGTCCTGTAGCTTGTCCTGCTGGTAAGATCTGCTATAACAACAACTCCTTAACCACAGTCCAAGGTGAGATGGGACAACAAAGTGCCAGTAATGGAGCAAGTACTACCTTATGGGCTTCTAACTTCAAGAAAGATGGTTATGGCTTTGCTGGTTGGAACACCGCCTATGACTACTCAGGTACTAACTATGGTCCTAACCAAACCATCACTGCTCCTAGTGATATAAGTACTAATGGCCTGTCTCTTTATGCTATCTGGGTCAAATCTGCTGGCGATATGCAGAATTGGAGAGGTTGTAACTCATTGGCTAAGGGTGACGTCACCGCTCTAAAAGATAGTCGCGATAATGATGTTTACGCAGTGGCTAAGCTGGCAGATAATCAATGTTGGATGATTGAAAATCTAAGATTAGATAATACGCCCGAGCTATCTAGCACAAATACTAATAAGCCATCTCTTCCACTAAATAATTCTTGGTATTATAACAATTCACAAACTACTCTCACCACTTCCAATCACCTTTCTCCAACTACGGATCCAACTACTACCGCTTGGTGTACATCTGACTCATCAGATTGTGACGACCAATCCATGTTGGCGACTAACAACACCACTCTCTTCACAAATAACACATCTTCTAGCTACAGTGATTCTAGTGATGTTTACTCATACGGTAACTACTACAACTGGTATTCTGCTATGGCTGGTCATGGTAAATTTGGCTCTAGTTATGGTAATGGTTACGCGTCTCCAGGTGACATTTGTCCAGCTGGATGGCATCTCCCAACCGGTAGCACCTCAGGCGAATTTAATAGCCTAAATACTGCACTTAGTGGTACTGATACTAGCACTACAGCTAGCAATAACCTAAGAAGCTATCCTAACGACTTTGTCTATTCCGGGTACGTATATGGCTCTTCAGTTACCAACCTCAGTTCAAACGGGTCCTATTGGTCTTCATCAAGTAATAATGTCAGCGTTTACCTTCTGTACTTTTACAGTATGCGCGTCAGCCCAGGCACGGACCCCAACAACAAGCACTACGGCAGGATGGTCCGGTGTATCGCTGATTTATATGAATAACTTATACTTCAAATAATAGCCTATATAAGTTAATTGGAAACGGTCCTTTTACATGTCTTTTGTATTATAAAAGCATGCACGATATCCGAAATATTTAACAACATTACCAATCTAAAATAAGTATTGAGCCATGATATAATATTCATGTATTCATCCGCTAGTCGGGTGGATCTGGTAACTTTTCGACAATTGTTTCTTATTATTTTAAATACATACGCCTTATATGTTTATTATAACCTTTGCCGGAAAGACCCACCATGATTCGTAAGAAGCGATACTTAGAAAATAAAGGAGTAGTATTCTGTCCGGAAAAGTAAGATAAAGTCAGAGACTCGATCTACAAACAAAGTATATGCCTTCTGTTTTTAATTTTTTTTAATATCCATGCTATAATGGTTATGTAATAGGTAATACTAGAAGAACTGTCCATGACAAAAGAAAAACATACAATATTAGCTCCAATAGGACTAAGTCTGATAGTCCTTGCTGGAGCATTTTTATTGTCTAATGATACTCACGCTGCAGATTACACTCTTTCTCTCTCTTCCTCCAGTTCTCAATCCATTGATGTATCTAACATGGGAGATAAGACTGCCATTAGTGCAGATAATATCAATGTAGCTACTAACTGTAGATATGGCTATAACCTTACTCTCTCTACTTCAGTAAATAATAATAATCTATATCTAAATGGTAATAGCTCTAATAATACAACTGGTACATACTTCTCTCCAGTAAATGGTACTACCTCGTTAAAGAACTCTCCTAATACATGGGGATACTATTATAATAGCTCTACTCCAACTACAGCTCCTACCTCATCTAATGTCTTCTCTCCAGTACCAACACTTAGTAATCCTGCTACTATTAAGACTCCACTTACCACACCTAGTTCTTCAGACATTAATGATAACTTTAATGTCTACTATGGTGTAGCATCATCAGATTCTATGCCAGTAGGTACATATAAACTAATACCAGATACTAATAACTCAGGTAATGATGGAACACTTGTCTATAATGCTACTATTGCTGATACATGTATAGCATATACAGTACACTTTAATCCAACTGGCTACTTTGAAGGAAAAGCTATCACTGGTGCTGGTACTATGAATGACCAGACTATCTATGAAGGTATGGCCACTCCACTAGCTAATATAACCTTTAGCAATCCTACTACGATTGATGGTGTAGATTATTACTTTGCTGGTTGGAATACAGCTCAAGATGGTAGTGGTACACAATATATCAATACTGAAGAGGTGACTGACCTAGCAACTGCAGGAAGTAACATCACTCTTTATGCTATGTGGACGGATTGCCCTGGAGGATATATTTGCTATAACAGCAATGGTGCCAATGGTCCTATAGTGAATGGTAGAGTAGCCACAATAGCCAATCAATATATATCTAGTGCAACCACAACCACAGTCCTACGCGTAAATAACTATTACCACACAAACTATGGTTTCCTTGGTTGGAGTACAGTGAAACTTGATCCAGATGATTCTAATTATGCTACAAATTTCTCTAATGCTACAGCCGCTAAAAAAGTTTATGGTCCAAACGAAACGATATCATTTGCAGCAGGACAATATACTACGGGCGGTCTTAGACTATATGCCGTATGGCTTCCTAAATCTAATACATATACTATGCAGACATTTGGTGAGACTCAGTGCACAAATAATCTTACTAAGATAACATATACTGCAGACGATACATCTAGTAGTGGGGTGTCGTTTACTACAGAAAATCAGCCAAGTATCACGTTAGATTCTTTCATTGCTTTACAGGATGCAAGAGACACTAACGTCTATACGGTAGCTAGACTTACTGACGGTAATTGCTGGATGTTAGAAAACTTGAGACTAGAGAATACTAATTCTGATAATACTACTGGTAATCTTGCTCAGGGTTATCATACTGACGCTACTTATGGCAATTTTGTCGGTTTGGCTGAGCCGGAGACAGCGAATTTTGACGATACAGGCGTTGCAAATACTCTATATAGCCAAGATGGTTCAACTACAATAAACATTGGCAATTCTGATTATCCTGCATATCGGATGCCTCGATACAATAATTCGAATACAAATGCAACAGTGCAAACCTCTACAGAGAGTTATAAACAAAATATCTATGGCTATGGTAATCATTACACCAAAGCAGCTGCTTTGGCCAATACTACTCATTACGGTGGAGCAGATGCTGTAGATGCTGATGGTAAGACGTCTGAAACAGTGAACACTTCCATATGCCCTAAAGGTTGGAGACTACCCTATGGTAGAAGTACTGGCAACGGGATACTCAGTGGAGGTTTTTCTAACTTGAGTGTTACTATGGGTGGTTCCTATAGCAATATGTCTTCATCGTCTACTCCTACTGGAAGTATAATGAGTCGCAGATTTCGCCAGTTCCCTAATAATGTGGTTTACGCTGGGGTGTTTTCACGTTCCTCAAATGTTAGTCGAACATCTTATATGTATTTTCACACCTCTACATCAGATGACTCAGGTCGTAACTATACTTTCTATATGGAATCGACTAAAGTTTCTCCAGGAACTGCATCGTCTGGTCTCAATGCCTATTCTGCTGCATCCATCAGATGTGTAGCAGGGTCTTAACTAATCGCATTATCGTGAGGGAGGACTGCAGATTTTAATCGTGGTGCATATCGGCAAATACAAAGAAATAGTAAAAAAGCTGATAGTGGAAGCAGAGATAGAAGAGGATTGGAAGACTGCCACAAATCTATATGGTGAGAAGACAGCTAAAAGATTAGAGAAGATAACTCCAACATTCCCGTTTCTCCTTTATGATATATCGTTCATGTCCTTAGTAGATGAGGGGAGAAGTAGGAAAGAAGTCAGAAACATTCTCGATAACTATAACGAAGAAGATTGGGCTATTGAGCTAGATGGATTTACGCGGTTGATTAAATGGGTAAAAGAGGAACATAGGAAAGAGGATTTAGAGGAACAAAGTCTAGCAGACTCGCTTAATTCTTTCAGAAAGATGTAGAGCTATTTACAATCTGCAACTAAACGATGGTAGATTTATATATGTCTAAAAATCTATGTTATAATGGTTATGTAAAAGGTAATACTGAGAAATATTTGATGCTAGAAAATAAACACATAATGATTGCCCCACTAGGACTAGTTGGGCTAACTATCCTTTCTGGAGCATTTTTAATGTCTTCATATTCTTTTGCAGATGATAGTGCAGTAG
>CAMVCL010000018.1 GCA_947165975.1 uncultured Candidatus Saccharibacteria bacterium
CGCTATCAGATCCGCCACTAATACTCACAAGAATTGTTTTATACTTTGGATTGTTAATTATCTCGTCTGCTTTTTCTATGCTGTCAGTGACAACATTTGAGCAGTCTTGACACATCCATACGAGTACCCGACAAGCGTCGGTATGCTCTCTTCTCTTCTCTTCTCTTCTCTTCTCTTCTCTTCTCTTCTCTTCTCTTCTCTTCTCAAGATTGTCGTTTCATCTCTTGGTTCTGTCAAATGTGTTCTCTCCTCTCAATAAAATTTCCTCGCACATGGCGGTCATACTCTTCGAAAAAGTTATCAAAAGTCTCTGTTACCTCACCACTTTCATATTGTCGTTTAAGGGATTATGAATGTTTAGGCTTTGGCGATATCATCACCGCTAGAGTTACACGGTGGAATATTATCTCTTGATAACGTAGGAAAATCCTTATTCTATTATTTATTCACCCCTAACTTATAAATCATAAGCAACGAACGTCAAAAACCTTGCCTGCTTGCTTGTCAATACTTAATATTCATATTCCCATGTTCATTCAACCAATCCACAACAAATTTATATCCAAGTCCGTCCTTAGTGGGTTGCCATAACCCGTCTTGCCATTCACCGCCGCCCATAACAAAATCATATCGTTTGGGTTCAGTTTCCTTTAAACGTAAAAGTCGTTCACTGTCTTGGCGAATTCCAAATAAACACCAAATACATCCTGTTCTGTTCGCTCCTGTCGTACAAAGACAACCGTTCTCCCCCGTAATGTCTCCATACACATCAGCAATCTCTAAATCATTATCTTTAATATATTTGAGAATGTCTTGTTCCGTCCAAAACGATAATGGCGTACTTACAGGACGTGTCGCTTCAAATGCATTACATCCCTGGCTATACCATGTAGACTTCCTCAATCGACTTTCTTCTGCCATCGTTGCGATATACGGTTTTCGCCCTGTTTCTTTTTCATATTTCTTTGCAGGACGTTTCTTGTTTATCTCGCAGCATTTATGGCTGATCTTGAATGGCGCATCTAATAACCATGCATACCTCTCCATTGAAAACTGTGGATATTTCCTATTGTGTTCACAATCACCAAAACGTTTTGCGACCTCGCTGTTTGGATTGCGTTTTGCTTCATAAACACGTTGTGCTACCTCTTTACTCATTACTGGGTAGCCATAATTTTGAATTACTTCAATAAAATTCATGCTCGGATGGAGTACTTTATCTGCAACTTCTTTACCATGTTTCTGCACAGACAACCACTCCAATCCTGTATCGATAAAAACGTGTGGCACGTCGGGATACATCTTTTTAACTATATCCCCTAAAACATCACTGTCTTTACCGCCACTTCTACTTACATAAACATCTCCGCCAAAATTCTTATACCATCCTCTGATTCTATCTTGCGTCATCATTAACTTGATATCGAGAGGATAACTCTGAAACTCAACGAGTTCTTCTTTACTATGTTTCAAACACGACCGCTACACATTCCTGTAACAATAGGCGGCTTGGATGCGTTATTAAGTGCTTATTTAGGCACAGCCACTTCGTTTAGATTCTTACTCTAGCGTTTTCCCATGCTACCTCGCTAGAAGCCTGTTTTCATACAGGTTTAGTGTTCTTCCTTTCCTTTTAAAAATAAATACGACATGTAACTAATTTACCTTTCTCCATATATACCCACCAGCCGACGGCTTGTGACCATTTATACACGCAGATATTCCGCCAGACCTAATGCCAGTTGCCCTTTCTGCGTCCATAAGAGATTCATATTGCTCAACGAAATCGCCATCCTTTGTAAATTGATTGACCGATATTTTCCTTTGCTCCATCGATAACTTATTTTGCTTTTCTGGTCTAACATTCTTATTATTTTCACGACACCATTTTTGCACATTATCTCTTCTTGATAACCACTGCAAGTTTTCTACCCTGTTATCATTTTTATTATTATTTATATGATCAACGGTGGCATAATTATGTGGATTGTCAATAAAAGTTGATGCAACTAGCCGATGAACTAAATAAGTCTTCCTTGTTGGAGATTTATATAATGAAACCGTTTTATATCCGTCTTTGTCACACCAGAATTTTAACATTTTCCCACGCTTCCCTTTTATGTCTCCGTTACTGTTAATTAAATAATCTTCATATCCACGTATTGGCTTCCATACTACGTCCATTCTTACACTCCCTTTAAAATAACGCTATATCTCCATACTTCATGTATGCATACTTCTCAAATGCAGGAAATTTCTCATAAAACTCTTTAACACTTCTCGCCCTTGCATGATTACCGCACTTCTCAGATAGAACACCAAAATCCACAAGACTGCACTTCTTAACAAGTGACGGCTGATTACTCCAACTTGCAATTGTGTTGTACAGGCTGACATATGGACTTTCTTTAAACTTCTCAAACCGCATAACGTATGGAATGCATTTGTACTTCAGCAGCAATTCACATCGCTTCATGCAGTCAAAAATATCATTCTTCCAAAACTCATCGTCATACTTGCCATCCCTATCGAATGCCACTAAAACATAAAAGCGACATTGCTTTTGACTATATTCCCTAATCATTTCAAGTTTGCGATGAATTAAGTCGTAATCTGCAATATTGTCAAAGGCGAAAGTATAATCGCCGTCATAATTAGATGAGAACAGAACCTGACATTTTTCTTTTGTCAGAAGCCTCTCGTCCATCCCTTGTCTGTATTGGAATTTTTTACCAGTTGAATTGAGTTCGTCGAAGACGGCTTTCCAATCTTTGAAGCCTAAGATGTTGTCATCGAGAAGACAGATTTTCTTGCGACTTGAGTCGTAGAATTCACACAAAGAACTGTGCTTAAAGACGTGATCATATTTTTGATTCACGCAGAATGGGCATTTACGGAAACATCCTCTTGTCGTAAAACCGATACTATAATCCGTGTACCATTTGAATTGAGAAAGTGAAACTTTCCTCTCTCTCTCTCTCTCTCTCTCTCTCTCTCTCTCGACTAACGTCGAGATCCAATCGTCATATAAATGATAATCCGGGAAGCAGTGTTCAATTTCATCTTTTAAAGGCGGTGCTTTATCGTAGAAAAATCCAGTACCGCCACAATGAATATTTGGCAAGTCAATTATGGACTGAGGAACTTCTGTTGCCGTAAATACTTTTGATAAATAGATGTCATCGTACTGATTGAAGTCTTCATCATAACTTGTAATCAATTTCACATTGTTCCCAAGATTTTTGTTATAGGCAGAGATTTTCATAGAGGCGAGATTGGGGAATCTATGCTTCTTTGCGCCAATCAAATCCGCATCAATAATTCCTATGTTTAACATTAATTGCTCCTGTAAAATAAACTAGTCTTATTGGCATATTCTCTAAGATGTTCGATCATCTCATCCTCTTCCGGGAAGAAGCAATCTCTCTTCTTCTCGGAGTATAACCATCCAAAAAAGTTAGACATCAGCTGCCCGAACCTCATATCTGGAAATGATTTCTTATGTATTTGTTTTAACTCATTATAAAAATCATCGAGTCTATTTGGATTTCTCATAGTTCTGCGAACTCCTTTTCAGTATCTTTAATTTTTTCTTCAAGCTTATTTCTCTGACTAATTAAAAAATCAAGCAAATCAGAATAATCAATTGACGCTTCCGGGGTATACACATATTTGTCATTTAATTTGATGTGAATAGATGATGCACCACTATCCTTCCCAAGAAGTTTTAATCTGCGAATAATGTCATCGAGTTCTCTAATGCTTTTATAATATTTATCTATTGTCTCACGCATAAAACGTGCGTCTTGATATTCCTTTAACGTCATATGCAATCCCCCATCAATCTACAAATTTTGTATTCTCATCGACCATCATACTTTTAGTTACTTCCGCCACCATATCATCAGTAATTTCAACAATTACCTTTAGTGGCTTTTTACTACCAAAAGTGCCTTTAAAGAAAAATGTGTCTGTATAATTATCGTTCGTCAGTACATTACCGCTTTTAACCCAACCGTGAATCTCGCCATCGGGCATCGTGCTGATATATGCCGTTCTGCCAACTGGACTTACATCTTTAAATTTATTAGCAGTATCAGGATATTTCTTCTCCCACATCCCATACAACACTGGCATCTCTTCTTTAAGTTGCTGCACAAATTTAGAAATATGCTTGTTTTGATAATCTGTAATCGCCCCACCAAACCATGCATAAGGAACAAATTTAACCAACTCCTCAATTAAATCCTCATTAAAATCATCGATCTTGACGAAGTGTTTATTTACTACACGACCGTCTTCGATTCCCTTAAATTCATTTCTACAGCCAGTAAGATACGGCAGTGGCAGATACACATAATCCGCAACAAGGCACAACTTATCCTTGAATTCAGTGGCGGTCGGCGCATAATCTTTTCTCGCCTTACTGGCGAAGTCGGCATACTTCCTAGCACGGCTTGTATAACCCTCTAGCCTGTTCCATCTACCATTAGGACAGGTCTGATTCTCACCAATCAGATATCTGAAACACGCACACTTTCCCTCTTGATATAAAAGGCATTTCTCCGTTTTGTCGCACGTCACATATTCAACCCACTGTTTGTTATTGCCTCTTGGCATTGTGTTTTTATAACTTACCGTAATCACAATCATAACCCCCAAATCTCTTCGCTATACTCCAACTCGCCATTATCTTTTGGTTTTGGAATCATTATAGTTTCAAACCTTTCTCCACAATTGGGGCAACATATTGGGCATATTTCTCCTTACAATAAATGGAGTAGTCCTATCATGTAAAACATGTAAAATGTCATTGAACTTCTTGTATGAAACATACTTAAGAACCTCTCCACAATTTGAGCATACTGGTTTGAACAAAATATTCGCCATATATTACTTCTCCAAAATTCCACTCATTTCATTCAGATTTCGTTCTCTATAGGTATCAATATCTTTTTGTACAGACGCTAGAAAATCCTTTTCGTTTTGCGTCAATGTTAAATACGCTTTGTCACATTCAACTTTATCTTTGAATAAACGATACCTGATAACATCTATATAGTGTTTAAATTCAATATCCATCCAACCATCATCGGCGTGATAAGACACGTTATCAAAAGACAAATACCACTTTGATGGCGATATAGCATACAATTTTCTAAAAGCATTAAATGTTATTTGTGGAGATGTTTTTATTCTTGTGCTTGACCACACAAATGCAGCTAGGCAGTATGCAACTATTGCAATACCACAAATTACCGCAATTCCAATTAATATCTCCATCTCATCCCCCTAAAATTTTGATTGCCTTTTCAACGTCGCCGTCAGTTAATCCAAGTTTGTGGTTCGTTAAAACCAAATGTTCCTCTATTCTTTTATCGGAAAAATCTTCGAAGAATGTATCGTCGAGAATTACATAATTTGTAATATCTGGATGTGATCTGAGATATGTAAGGATTTCTTCACCACGCCAGTAGCCACTGTGAAACAACGGCGTTTTATCGAAGATTGTTAGATTTCCTTTTTTCTTGAGATGATTGTCTAGATATTTTGCATGGGATGGTTTTCGTGTCGTATAGTACTTCTCCCATCCGACCCTCCAGTCAGATGACAGGACTATTTTTGCATTAGTGGCTTCTACAATCTTAGCCAGTCTTTTTACTTTATCGGAATCGATACCAGTAATTAATCCACACTCATCGTCATGGCAATATGACTTGGAAGTGCGACAATTTAGCACTCCATCAATGTCAAGAAATATTACCTTCATCGCCGTCTACCACTTCAATCCACTTAATCTCGTCGATATTATAAATTCCTATCCATTGTTTATCACGGATTACTACAAAGCAAACTTTATCATAGTAATAGTCTGTATATTCATTTGGCGGATATTTTGCAATTTCTCCGTCTTTAAATTTAATAACAAGCCACTCGCCATTTTTCTTTACTGGCATATTTGGTGTTGTGTATCCATCAATTTCCGTCATTGTTTTCTCCTGTTTGATTTTATCTGTTCTGAAATCTGCGCCACAATTTGAACAAAAATTATCATGTTCTAATACAAAACTATTGCAGTTGCTGCATGTCCAATAAAGAAAAGCGCAATCTTCGTTCACTACTCTTTTAGCTTTCATTCTTTCATTGCCGACCTTTATCCTGTCATCGGCTTCTGCTCTTCATAGGCTTTCAGTTTTTCAATTGCTTCGGATGCAGAATAGTTTTTAAAAGCGTATTGAAAAGAGATACTTCCAAATACTTCTTTTAAATAATGTGTACTAAATCCGCCATCATTAAGACCAAGCGCAATCTTCCTTGCCGCCTCCCATGCGTCTTCAAGTCCTCTCTGATATTCGGAACTAGACGCATCTGCAACCAATCCCCATGTGGCTTTCTTTCCCTCTTCCAGTCCTCTCTGGTAGGCTTCGTCAGTGATCTGCTTGGTTTCTTCATCGATGTCTATCAGCCTGCCCTTAAGGTTGACAAGCTGACTCTCGATACCGCTTATTGCCGTCCATAATTTATCCGTGTTCATTCTTCTCTCCGTTTTCACATTAATTCCATGCTCTTTCATTTCGTCGTCGGTCATATATGGTATGTCTTCGGGAAAATAACTCATTCCTCACTCCCTTCTGCTTCAATCATCTTCATATCATCCGCAACACGCTTGGAGTAAAAGCAATTTGTCCACGGATTGTAAGCCCAATGCTTGTAACGGTAGACATCCTTGTTCCATTCGGCTACGTCCTTAATCACATCGGATTTGGATACATCCTCGTATTCCGATTCGACAATCTCCCGACGTTCACATAAAGCCTCGTATTCGATCCTGTTCTCCTCAATTACGGCGTCCACTCCTACGTGAGCGCTGATGATGGCGATTGACATGATAAACGCCATAAACCCACCGCCTAAAGTAAGCAAAAGACCTAATCCGAAAAGGATTCCTTCATCGTATTCGGCCTTATGGAGCAAAACCACCCCAACGGCAATTGCTATAATTGTAATAATTGTCAAAATCATTTTGTTTCTCCTTCCGCCTCGATTACCACATCTGCATCGCTCACTATCTGTATAACCTCTTTCCAGTCATCCCTCTGCAAATGGTCAAGGTCACTGTCTATAAATTCAGTCATAAGCGCATCCGCATCAATTGCTCTCATTGTTCTCCTCTCTCTTCTTGCACTCTTCTGTCCCCTTGAGATGTGCCCATGCTATCGGAACTCCGATTAAATTAATTGTGTTGTTATTTCTCAAGTCTCTAATCAGCTTTCCTCTGAAACACTCCTTTGGGCAATCTGGAGAATAGTCAAGGCAGTGTGAATAATCGTGATTCATATAGTCACCTCTTTCTTCTCTGTATACATATTTGTTTCACAACTCGGTGTCGTGCCTGTCGATGTGGTTATATATGCAAGCTGATTTAGTTTTGGACAATCTGTCATGGTTAATCTGCATATTCCGCACGGCAATTTCAGATAACAATACTCTTGATTTTCGTTTATTCCGTCAATCATGTTGTCTCCTCTTTCTTGTAAAACGGACAATTTATTCTGACTTGCTCCCCCACTTGAGGAAGATATTCACAGTCCTTGCGTTTTTTACAGTTATTACAGCTGCCTGTTTGGGCGATGTTGCGATATGCAATTAGCGTGTCAAGGATGTATGCCACATTTGATATAGCGTCATCAAGTCTGCTCATGTATTCACCCCCTTGTAAGGTTCGGGCAACTCACACCATGCCCTTACGTCTTTGATTTTGTCATCGCAAAAATCCGGGTAATAGTAGCCGAAGTGCGTCCGATGCCCAAGGCAAATATCACCGTAGGCATCGCATATCAGAACGCTTTTTCCTACTTCAGGCGGTTGTTCTGTTACTGGAATCCACTTCCCTATATTCGGCTGAATAGTAGGTAACTGCTTAATCCTGTCCCTGATAGCCGTCATTACGTTAAATGGATCTGTATACCCCGTGTCTTTCCATGTAGCTTTTATCGCCTGTTCTCTGCTTATCGCATCATCCATCCTACTCTCTCCTCTCCGCAAAACTGCAAAAATCATCAAGTTTTACGTCTATGAATTCGCCTAGATCCACGTCAAAATGCTTGTCACAAAAGGCATTAAAATATGTATTATAAAATCCATATGGCGTATATTCTTCCCTATCCTCACGAACGAAATGTTTGCAGTATTCGCAGTATATTATTTCTGATTGTAAGGATGGCAACTGTTCAATTTCTCCAACGGCATCACCATAATTAATATATTCATCGCCGTTATCCATTGTTATCGTTTCCGTGTCGTAGCAAGTACGAAGTGTATCAATCGCCTGTTGTCTACTAATTAATTCTTCCATTTACACCTCATTCATTACTGGCAAACTGAGGAGTCTAGTTACATCTTCTTCTGTGTGACCGTCCCAATGTTTCCCTACTGGCAGTTCTTCACAATCAAATTTGTCCCAATATTTATCTTCGTAGTGGTATGTATAACTTCCTTGTGGTGTATCGATTCCAACCACAAACCATCCGCCATTAAAACACAATTCGCCATCTTCATGCCGTCGTGATTTCCATGCGAACTTTTTATATACTCGCACAAGCGCAGCAAACAACATCATTCGCTGATAATAAAGTTGATTAAACGTGTGATAACCATCTGATAAATCGCCTATACCACTATCAGGAATTTCTAGGATCACGGGCGCATCAGCCACTCTAAACTTAAAATTCGTCCGCTCAAGAAGAATCGCATTCATTCTTCTCCATTCGTCAATGTGATCCGATTGCGCTAATTTGCTTGTATATTCAAGTGCCTCTGACTCAAGTTTAGCAATATCGTTATATAAATCTCTTTTACTAATCAGTTCTTCCATATTATTCTTCTCCAAATGGTACTGGCAATTCACGCCATGCAATAGGATTCTGCGAATAAAACCAGAATGGCTCACCATCTTCGTAATGCAGTAACGTGTCAACCTCTATATTTTTCACTCCCCCGGCATCGTTTGTAATTAGATACTCGCCCTCTTTGTCTGGCAGTCTTTCACTACATGGAATCCAACCACTTTCTTTTATTGGCAATTGCTTAATTTTATCAATAACACCGTTAAGATATTGCTCCACAGATTTCGCATTTTCAGAACCACCTACAATTAATTTGTCGAGGTTTGTATCAAATGCATTCAATGCCTCGGTTCTGCTAATTAAATCACTCATCATTGCTATCCTCTTTAAATGAATCTGTTAACTCACGCCATGCGACTACGTAAATTTCCCAACTCATATCTTCCTCCTATCTTATATTCCAAGCATCGATGCAAACCCCCAAGTGATAAACGAAACCACAAATACCCATGCCGATATAATCATTATCACACCAGAAATATTAGATATTGTCATTCTTTTCTCCTTTATATGGACTAGGCAATTCCATCCACGCTACTACTTTGATTTGACCGGAATAAAAACTAACTATATCCCAACGGTGTCCATCCCACTCGGCAAAGCCAGTAACATAATCATCCCAACCATCAACATGTTCGCACTGAATCGTTACGATATATTCATCCTCTTCTTTGGGACATTCTTTTTCTACTGGAATCCACGGAGACGGAAATTTTTCAAGCCATTCAACAACATCTCTCATTAAGTGTTGCTCATACCAATTCATTCCAACCCATGATCTCGCATCATTAAGTGCCTGTTGTCTATCTATTAAGTCGCTCATGCCGTTTCTCCTTTATATGGTTCGGGAAGAAGCATCCATGCAGCGATATCATTCATATTCAATCTTCCAAATCCCTCTACGAACCATGTACCGTCATCATTAAGCCACCCAGCCATTACCTCGTCGTAATAACTTACCAAGACGTCTTCTCGTATGTTTGGCAACCCGTCTGCGATTGGTATCCAGTGCGGTTCTGACCGAATGGACGGTAATTCTTTTACAAACTCCAACATTTTTTCCGCACTGATTGAGTGCGCTCCATAAGTTTCAATACCGTGTTCTATAACAAATTCCAATCCGTCGATAATTGTCTGCCTACTAATTAAATCTTCCATCATGCATCCTCTCTTACTGGCAGTGCCAAAATATCTGAAATTGGAGATTTGTCATATACAAAACGTCCCCCCGTACATGAATCTTCATCCTCGCCGTCATTAGACCAATCAATTGGGCAATGTGCGCAAAAATAATCCCTAAATTGATCATCATATTCACAAAGAAAACAGTAAGATGATATGTGTTCGCCCGGAAAATGATCTCTGCACCACTCACATTTATAATCTTCCCTCTCATCACTCCAAGGGTAATCTCCAAGGATATTTTGCATATCGCTCCACATCTGCCTATGAAGTTCTAACGCTTGTTCTTTAGTAAGTTTCAATCGGTTCTCCTTTCAGCATAACTACAATAATCATCCACATTAGTTTGGATGTCGCCCACCCAATAATCTTGACAATTCACGGTTATTTTGTCGCAGTTACAACTGCCGTTATTCCAATAAATACAATCCTCACAATGGATTATTTTTGTTTTAATGGACATTAGGTACTGCCACACAGTCATATAGTCTGGAAACATTCGATACCCAGTCCGTTCTTTCACAGGCAAGTGATGGTCAATTTCTTCACAATAATTATTTAATCTTTCTAGGGCGGAAATTGCTTGGCTTATTTCACTCATCATGTATTACCTTGACATTTACCTTATTGGGTAATTTCCCACTTCTTCTGAACGTAACTACCAGTTCGTCAATAAGACTGGGCGGACAACAGTCATCAAAATCGATATTTATTATTTCCCATCCCTGATCTAGACTAATGTCTAATATATTCTTACCGCTGATTTTAATTCTGTTAATTGGTTTATCCTTTCCAACCCTCATTCCATTACCTCATAAAACTAAAACTGTTTCCGTGATGCCCACACGATTCAAATTTAGGCGTCTTCCACCTCGTGTGGTCTTTAATCATCGCATATGTATTCCTTGACATAACCATCTTATTATCAAAATAGTAGATAACACCTTTTGAGCATGGCATGTGCCAAGTTCCATACCTCTTTAACCACTTTTTGGCGATACGTTTCTTCTTGTGTTTGCGGCGTTGTTCGCCGTCATCATGTTCCCATTTGACGACAATTCTTGTTCCACCCAATGAATCAAATAAAAACCCACCCATTATTTCTCCTTTCTTGATAGCAGCGGTAGCAGGATTCGAACCCACATTTTAAGAATCAAAATCTTCCGTACTAACCTTTATACGATACCGCCATAATAGGGAGTCGGAGATTCGAACTCCGCTTTACCTTGCTAGGGCTTACTGCTTATAAGGCAGGGACTCTTACCTACTGAGTTAACTCCCCATAGTGCCGTAGATCCATGCCCTACGACTATGTTTTAGATGGTTTATCCTACGGTCAGTGTCTAGAATGCCGTAGAAGAGTTTTTACGTCTTGGCTGACGGCTCGGAATGACAAGAGTCGAACTTGCTTTATTTCTTGATCCCAAATCAAGCGCCATACCGTTAGGCGACATTCCGTTATTGTGTGGTAAAACATCTTCGAAAGGAGGTATAGAAATGAATTAAGACTGAACTCCGATGCCACCCATCATCGTTGTTCTTTTGATGCGCCCACTGGAATTCGAATCCAGACTGAAACGGGTTTAAGCCGTTATCCTCTGCCAATTGGGATATGGGCGCAAAATGAGATTCCAAACGCTCACAAATCTCCGTGGTGGATTCATCGGTCATCACCCAATTTAAGACCACCAGTTTTTATTAGTTTGATGTTTTCCGCTACTTCCTGTCACATACAGGGTGATGATTTTCACGTACCGCCCCGACTAACACCAAACAAGTCCGCTCTTAATTCCGTGGGCAAGGAATCGAACCTTGCACTTAAACCGTCGCCCAAGTGTGCGCACACCTTAGAGTTCATCCTCTACAATGGGTCTAGCTTTACCCTTTCCGCCACCACGGTATTTAATTTATCTATTTGATGTGCAGAATCTAATTCTTACATCGTTAAAAACATTCTTTGCCATTGTCTCGTAAAGCGTTGAACGGTTTCCGTTGATATCGCCAAGGTTATCGTCAAAATACTGTACGACCTTCTTCTTGAAGACCACATAAACTAGAGGAAACACACCACTTATATCTGTTACCGCAACAACCGCATCATTATCCCGGAAGGCATCCGTCGCCACGGAAAGCAGATTACTCGCATTCACCATGTAACTTCCTTTGTTTGATGGAATAACATTAACGAAGAGTGTGACATTTCCGAACTTCTTCTCGGTTGGCAACAGATACTGAATCGCACTTGCCTTTGCCTCGCCCTCGACATAAACGCTAATCATATTGTCGTCCTCATCGTAGATAACAAGAACATCATCATCCTCTCTGAAAAGTTCATTAAGTTCTTTGTAGTACGTTACCCACGGTGCTGACTTCTTAATAATCGCCATTACGCCTCCTTTCCATTAAGAAGATTAAAAAGCTTAATGATGTCATCACCGATTTTCATCATTACTTTTGTGTCCTCGGAGTGAATTTCGTCCCTCATCTTTTCAACAAACAGATCAAGCGTTTTATCAAGATCCATTCCTGTCATTGACGAGATGGTCATCACCGCAGCAACCGCATCGGCGAATGCTCTCAAGATGCGTCTTCCATTAAATTCTCTGTCAAAAGCATCCCTTTCTGCTGAAGTGAACTCTACTTCCAAACTCTTTTCCTCAACGTCGGTTTCCTTATTCTGGGTCTTGGACTCGTCGCTCTTAAGAATGTCATCAACGGCATTAATAAGTTCCAAAAAATCATCCAGTGTAACTTTCTTACTTGTAGTTTCCAACATTATCTTTCTCCTTTACTCTGTTGTGGTTTTCCTATGTATTACTTCTGATTTTTACTCTTCATTTTCTGAATTAATACTTACAATTGGCGTTGTATTCCCCTCAATGTAAGGGAGTTCTCCGTTCCATTTGTCGTACTTTGACTTTTCAATAAGTTTATCGGTAAGAGATTCCGCAATCTTCTTATTCGCTTCCGCCTCGGCGTTCGCCTTAATCAGTTCAGCATCAGCCTTGCCCTGTGCCTCGATCTTCGCTTTTTCTGCGTTGATTTGCGCAACGTCCTTCTCC
>CAMVCL010000019.1 GCA_947165975.1 uncultured Candidatus Saccharibacteria bacterium
TGGCAAGATTAGCGGAAAGATTTTACGCGCTTTTAACATAATCTTATTATAGCATGTTTAATATCTGCATCTATTGATATGCACTATCACAGATTTAGAATAGCCACCTAAATAGACCCAGAGAAACAAGTAGCATTATGATACCAGCTACTACAACTCCAGCGGAAGCAGCAATTATGGTTTTCTTAAAATCTAAATTCAGGATACTTGCAGCTAATGTCCCCGTCCAAGCTCCTGTGCCTGGAATTGGAATCGCTACGAACAAGAACAGAGCCACATAAGTACCGTTATTCCCAGTTCTTTTGAGAAGTTTTTGACCACCTTTTTCGCCTTTTTTGAGACAAAAAGTACAAAATTTCTTAAATGGCTCCCATCGTTGTTTACTTCCCCAGTTTAAGATTTTACGAGCAAAGAAAAAAATAATCGGGATAGGAATAATATTGCCGATAATTGCGATAATCAATGTTAGCCATTCTGGTAGTCCCAAATTCATCGCAACTGCAAGAGGGATTGCGCCGCGAAGCTCAATCAACGGGACCATTGATACGAATAAAACTATAAGGACTTTCCAAAACATATTTCTATTTTATCATATAACAATCACTTCGCTAGGCGAACCGTTTTGGCTGTAGGGCAAGTGAAGATCTATCATTAATTTTTCTTTGTTGATTTTTTATAACATGCTAAAATAGTGTTAAATAAAGGGAGTTTTTATGCTGGCAAATGATCGACTTCTGATTGGTAAAACCGAAGAAGGAAAAGAACTAGCAATTCTGCCCCAGATGGCAAATCGTCATGGCTTAATCACTGGCGCATCGGGTTCTGGAAAAACTATCACATTGAAGGTGATGGCGGAAAGTTTTTCGGATGCTGGCGTACCGGTGTTTTTAGCTGATGTAAAAGGAGACTTAGCTGGTACAGCGATTAGAGGTGAATTGAATGATAATATCGAAAAAAGATTGAAAAAATTAAAGATCAAGGAATTTGAGACTAAAGCTTTTCCGGTGAGATTTTGGGACCTGTATGGCGAAAATGGCCATCCGTTAAGGGCTACAGTGGAGTCAGTGGGTGCCGAAGTACTCTCAATCATGCTTGGTCTTTCCGAGGCGCAAGAAGGTAATCTGGCGATTGCTTTTGCGATTGCCAAGGATGAAAACCTAGCTTTAATTGATTTAAAAGATTTACGTTCCCTTTTGCAATATGTTAGCGAAAACAAGGATAAATATACTACAAAATACGGGAACATTACCACTCAAAGTATCGGGGTGATTCAGAGATCACTTCTTACTTTGGAAAATCAAGGTGCGAATCATTTCTTTGGTCAACCAGCTCTAGACATCAATGATTTCTTCGCTAAGGAAGATGGGCGTGGAGTAATCAACATCCTGCATGCCGTGACATTATTCGAAAGCCCAGATATGTACGCAGCGTTTTTGCTTTGGTTGCTTACGACATTATTCTCTACATCGCCAGAGGTAGGAGATTTAAATAAACCCAAATTGATATTCTGTTTTGATGAAGCCCACTTGCTTTTCAATGGTATGCCAACATATCGTTTAAAAAGAATCGTGCAGGTAGTAAAATTAATCCGTTCACGCGGTATAGGTCTTTATTTCATTTCTCAAAGTCCGACTGATATTCCTGATGAAATTTTAGCCCAGTTGGGCAATAGAGTGCAGCATTCTTTACGTGCTTACACTCCGTCGGAACAAAAATCTGTTAAGGCTGCCGCGCAGGCTTTTAGGACCAATTCATCTTTTGACACAGGAAAAGCGATTTTGGAACTTGGAACAGGCGAGGCTTTAATCTCCTTCCAGGATGAAAAAGGCGCGCCCGAGATCGTAGAGCGCGCCACGATATTGCCACCTCAAAGCTTGATGGGGGCGATTGATAGCGTGTCCAGAAATAAAGTGATTAATTCTAGCCCAATTTGTGGTAAATACGATGAGGCCATCGATGTTGAATCAGCTGCAGAAATCTTGCAACAAAAAGCTGAAACTCGTGCGGCTGAAGAACAGGCAAAAACTGAGGCTGAGGCAGCAGAAAAGCAACGATTAGCGGCGGAGAAAGCGGCGGAGAAAGCGGCGGACGAACAAGCCAAATTAGCTGAAAAAGAGCGTATAGCTGCCGAAAAAGCGGCGGAGAAAGCGGAAGCTGAAAGAATTAAAGCCGAAGAAAGAAGACGAATCGCAGCGGAAAAAGAGGCCAAGAAAGCAAAAGAAAAAGTGCAAAAAGCAAAAGATAGGCTGATTGGAAATATCGCGGGTTCAGTCGGTAGTACATTGGGACGTAAAATTACTGACAAGATTTTTAAAGATATTTTTAAATAATTATATTTTCTACTAAAAAGACCCGGCTTGACCGGGTCTTTTTGTTGATAGTTCCCTATTTTTTAGCTTTTTCTTCTTTTTCAAGTTCGCGAAAAGCAACTTTACCAACTTTGGTCTGAGGTAATTTGTCGCGGAACTCATATGCGGCGGGGAGTGCATAAACTGGCACGTTACGTTCTAGTAATTCGCGAATTTCACGCTCTAAACGTTTCCCTGGCTTATAGCCTGGTTTCAAAACGACGAAAGCTTTTGGTACTTGACCTTTATAGTGGTGATCGATACCGATTACTGTAGAGGTTAGAACCGCCTCATGAGAATTAATAACAGATTCCAGGTGGGTTGGATAGATATTATAGCCAGAGGAGATAATAATACGCTTCAATCGTTGAGCAAAGTAAACTAAACCGTCCTCACCAATGTAACCAATGTCGCCAGTATGAAGCCAGACTTTTCCGTCATCGTGGAGTCGGATGGCCTGAGCAGTCTCAACGTCATCACCAAGGTAACCCATCATCACTAGCGGGCTCGATAGACAGATTTCGCCCTCTTCGCCAGCTGGTAATTCTTTGTGAGTGTCTTTTTTGACGATCTTGAAGTCGGTATCCGGAAATGGTACGCCAATTATACCGTCGGCGAATTGGTCTTCTGGAGAAAGACAGACTGCGCCTGAACCTTCAGTGAGACCATAGCCAACTCGGATTCTGGCCTTAGAGCCATGGTTTTGCAGAAAATCGTTAACTTTATCACGAAGAGTTTGGTTGAGGGCGTCGCCACCACAAATCACTGCTGTAACTGATTCTAGGTCGTCATTTTTAAGTTTAGTATTGATTAGTGCCTCAAACAAAGTTGGTACACCCACAATAAAGTTAGGGTTGTTTTTCTTGATGATATCAGCGAATTGCTTATGAGAGAAAGCTGGGACCAGGATACAACCCATACCCTTACAAAGTGGAGTATGGATACAAATACCTAAACCAAAACAGTGAAAGATCGGTAAGATAGAAAGAACTGTAGCACCAGGTACAATCTGGCGGATCATTGTACCGTCGCAGATTGATTCGGCATTAATATTGAGATTAGAGAGTAATACGGCTTTGGGTGCGCCGGTAGTACCACCAGAATACATGATGATGGCAGGATCGTTGCCGCTACGTTCCTCATGATAATTTCCCTGATAAAAGTAGGAGTTCGCAATAAAATCTTCCCAGAGTACAACTCTGCTATCGTTTGACGGAAGACGAACTCGTTTAATATGTAGAGTATTATAGAGTTTCTTTTTAAGGAAACCAAGTCCATCGGAAGGGCGCACTACGATGATACGCTCTAACTGAGCAGTATCTCTTAGACGGTAGATTTTATCGAAAACTGCATCGATTACAAGTACATACTTTGATTCGGCAACCTTAATATAATATTCGAGTTCTTTTTCAGAAGATAATGGATGCACCATATTACAAATGGCGCCGACCATATTTACGGCGTAAACCATGGTAATGCCTTCTGGGGTGTTTGGCATACAAATAGTAACCCTATCACCTTCTTTAACGCCGTAATTTTTGAGAGCACGTGCGGTCTTTTCAATTTTTTTAATGAAATTTTTGTAAGTTACCTTATGGCCGTAATAGGTATAAGCTGTGTTATCTGGCCATTTTTCAGCAGACTGCATTATCATATCAACCATAGAGCAATCTGGATATTCGATATGAGTAGAAATACCCTCTTCATCATAAAATTTGAACCAGGGTTTGGCCTGAATGTCTTTCTTATTCTTTTTCACTAAAAACTCCTTATGATAATTATATCATAAAAGGAATTTTTAGTGAAGCTTAGGAGTTAATTTGCCCGTTGAGCTGAAGCCAGATTCGTAATGCCCTACCATATACAGAAGATGCGTCCGCGGAAGCCTCAAACTGAACCACATCGCGTTTGGTGGCGTCATCTAGTGAATTCCACCAGTTTGCAATACGGCTTGAGCTGTCTACGCCTGATTCTTCTTGACTGACCATAATCTGGATGCCTTCTTCCCCGATTCGATCACGAAGATCTGCATCGATTGATTCTATAATAGAATCGGGCGTTTCCTCTGACGTAGGCGATTCATCTGGGTTCATAATGCCTCTAGCCTCCATTTCCCTACGCATTCTTTCAAGTACACTGTCTGCATCTTCAGCGCTGATTTCTTCAGGGCCAGATTCACCTTCAGGACTTAAACCTCTCTCTGCCATGATTCTTATAATCTCTTCGGTTTTATTATCAACATCTGAAGAATCGATCGCTTCGGCACTAACTTCTGCGACAGGTTCTACTACTGGTGTTTCTATTTCTGGTATAGGTACAACTTGTTCTTCTGGAACCTCAGGTAGTTCAATTCCGTCACCCGTGATTGGCTCTGATTCTGTCGCTACTTCTGCCTCTGGAAAGACTGGTGCGCCCGGAATCTCTGGCGGTTCAGGAATGATTGGTGTTTCTTGGGTAGTAGGTTCTTCCTGCTCGACATTAGAGCCCCTCGGTGTATTTTCTTCACGTGTGCCCCCAGCAACCCCACCAACGGCAGCAGCTGTAGTAAGTGTAGTAGCACGTGTTAAGAAATTCATAAATGCATTTGGTATATAATCTGTGACGGTCTTTGTAATGGTGTCGTAAATCGGACCTCCACCAGTTGATGTGGATGGAATGAGTCCTTGTCTGGCCCATTCTTGCGCAACTTCTCTGATATAACTTTGGGCAACATCTGGCCAAGTATTGATTGGGCCAGGGTAAGTATGAGCAAAATCGCCAACTGCGCCATTAAGACCAGCTGTTTCGCCGTTGCTGCCTGGCACCATACCATATTTAGAGTCAATACTATGCATGATATCGAGTGCTTTTTGAAGGTCTTCCGGATTGCCACCCATTTGCGTAAAGGTATCGTAGGCTCCGTGGCCTTTTGGAATGTTTACTTTATCAAACATGGTCGGTTCGTATTTGGTTGGCTCTGTACCAACTCTGACGCGCTCGGTAACTTCTTTGGTCGTAACATTGTCGACATGAACTCCGCTCATTATGCCGCCAAGAGCAGCACCGATTCCGACAGCTACAGCAGTACGTTTACGATTACTACTAGCATCTGCTTCGTTTGCGCTTGAATATTGCTCCATCAACCAACTTGTAACATTGGATGTATCGGCGTCTTGATTAGTTATATCAATATCTTTTAGCTGACTTTTGATTTCTTCTTCTGTAGCGAAACCTCTGACGGCACTATTTTTGGAATCTTGGCGCGACATTAAGCCACCAGCTAAGGCGCCTTTTCCTGCACCAAGTGCTACTCCACCAGCGGTATAACCAAGGCTGACTGCCATACTCCCAGCCGCTAAACCTGTAGCTAAACCAACGCCCGTAGCAGCAAGACCGACGACACTGGCTGCAATCAATGCGCCTTTAAGTACCTTGTTGTTAATAACTTTATTGACAAAGCTACGACAGAAGCTACCATTATCCAGTGCGTCAATGGTTGCATCTTCGAGTTTAGCTTGTGATTCTAGGAAGTGTGCAAGGAAGTTAGCGTTTACTTTTGATTCGAGTTCCTTTACTAATTCGCTGTATTCGGAACGAATCGTATTATTAGCCTCTTCGATCAATTGGGCACGTTTTGCTTCGGTTTCTTCGGACGTTTTTTCACCCTCTTCTGTAAACTCTGCCATCTTAGCTTCGATTTCCGCTCTTAATTCTTCGATCCTGTTCTGGAGTATTTCTGAAATCTCACCTTTGCCAGACTCATATTCCATCTCGGCACCTAATCGAAGTCTTTCGTCGAGTAGTTTTTCGAATTCTGATTTTGCGTTAGCAAAATCCGCTCGGTTTTTCGCGCCAACAAAGAGACGACGATTTCTAGCATATAATTCCGCCAGGTCAGGTAACATATTCTTTAATCGTTCATCAATCTCATTAATACGATTAATTTTTTCTTTGGTAATCTTGCTTTTTAGTTTGTCGACAACGTCACTATCTAATCCTATGTCCGATTCAGCATCATCACCAGAGTTTGCCTCATCGCTTTCTTCTGGGGGTTGTTCTGATTCTTCTTGCTCGGCTTGTTCTTTTGCGGCTTCTTCGGCTTCAAGTTTAGCGCGCTCTTCGGCCTCGAGACGAGCGCGTTCTTCGTCGGTGGCGGTTTCACGACCGGTCATTTCAAGATTCGCAATGTTTTCTGCATCATGTCTAGAGAGCCATTCTGAATAATTGGCTTGATCTTCTTCTGAACCCACGGTTTGACGATCCTGATAATCTTGGCGAGCTGCCTCGATATCACCAGTCGCCTGTTTTAACTGTCTTTCCAAAAGGCTGTCAGCATGTTCCTTGGTCATTCTGCCTTCCTCAACAGCCTGATCGAGTTTCGCTTTTAGTCGATCGTATTTTTCTTGTGCCATGGCTTCTCGCTGGCCTTGTTCTGAATTTTCGTATGCAATTTGTTCCTGTCGAGCTCTTTCCTCTTCTTCTATCCTGGCTTGCTCTTCTTGATACTTAGCAGTTTCTTGATTCATAAATTTTAGTCTTGCGCCATATTGTTCAGGGGTTTCACCCTTCATTCTGGGATATAAATCCATTTGAGAGAATGTTCGTTCTTTTTGAGTCCTACCGTTGATATTTCTTTCTCCGGCAAATTCAGTAGCGAGGCTGTCCCAGCCATCATTTCCTACCTGTTGTGTCTTTATTGATTCACCATTCATTTTACTGCCCCACTACTGCACCTTTGTGTTGTAAAATATCATTCTTAATTTCTTCAAAGACTTCCGTTACAAGAGCGGAGAAGTTCGGGACATTAGCCTCAAGCCAATCTTTAGCTTGCTGCTCATCAGTGATCTTTCCAAACTCTTCGGCTTGTTCTTCGGTTATTATGTCCGACACTTTAACTACTAGCTTCTTTTCGGCTAATCCTTCGATGCCTGCGATTAATTTTGCTTTAACGTCCTCTGGGGCGTTGTTGATCCCGATGGCGGTCAGGAATTCAGTATTGTTTGCTATGTCGAACATATTTTCTCCTTTTTAATTTGTATGACGCTTTTTTATATGATAATGCTTATAGTTAATAAAGTCAAGTTTTTATTACACAAAAAAGCCCCTGTTGGGGCTATTTTGTACCGATAAAACTATTTGGCGATAGAAAGAGAAATCTTACGACCTTCTTTGTCGATGTCAAGAACCTTGAAAGTTTTTCGCTCATTGAGCGTAAAGATCTTTTCTGGATCAACATCTGAGCCTTCACCAAGCTCCGAAACGTGAACAAGAGCTTCAACGGCTGGGCTGATTTGAACAAAGGCACCAAATGGAGTAATTCTAGTAATGGTACCTTCGACTTTAGAGCCTTTCTTCAGATTTTCTACTTCAGATAGCCATGGATCTTCGACGAGTTGCTTCATTGAAAGCGAGAGGCGTTCTTTGTCGATAGCTATAATTTTAGCTTCGAGTTGATCACCAACTTTGACATAATCAGAAGGATTATTGACACGCTCCCATGAAATTTCGGAAATATGAATAAGGCCTTCGATGCCATCGACATTGACGAATACGCCAAAATCGACCACGCCAGTAACAACACCTTTAACGACGTCACCGATCTTCAGTTCAGCAAAGCGCTCAGCAAGACCATCCTTGATAGCCTCTTTCTCCGAGAAAATAAGTTTATTCTCTTTCTTGTTGGCGTCAAGAATGCGTACTTTCATCGGTTTGCCAACTAATGAGTTAAGACGTTGTAGTATCTCGTCTTTATCAGCAGAACCAACTCTTGGATAATGTTCGGCCGAGAGTTGAGAGACTGGCATAAATCCGCGAATGCCTTCATATTCGACCAATAGACCACCTCTGTTGGCGTCAAATGGAGTGATTTCGACGATCTCGCTATTTTCAAGCTTGGCGGTAATTTCGTCCCAACCTTTGTCTTTGACGGCTTTACGAAGTGAAAGAAGAACGTAGCCATCTTTCATTTCCGACTCAATCACTGACGTAGTGACTTCGTCGCCGACGTTTAGGTTGCGCGCAAATGAAGCTTCGCGACGTGGGACTAAACCGACACCTTGAGCACCAAGATCGATTAGTATTTCATGTTTTTTTACAGATAAGACCGTACCTTTGACAGTGTCTCCTGCGTTGACTTTCTTGAATGAATCACCCTCTTTCTCGATGAGTTCATCCATAGTTAGTTTTGTGGCTTTTGCCATGATTAATGTTATTCCTTTCTTTAGACTCATTCATCAACCCCCAGTAAATCTGGGTGATTTCTAGTTGATGAATGAGTCTAAAACTATTGGTAATTATAGCAAATTTTTGTGATATAATCAAGGTATGTATTTAGCTATTGATATCGGAGGAACAAAAACATTAATAGCCCTATTTTCTAAGAGGGGTCGGGTAATAAGACGAAAGAAGTTTCGTACGCCGCAAGGATCGGCAACTTTTATCCGTGAATTGGAAAATTACTTGAAGGATTACAAAAAACGTAAAATCAAAGCCTTAGTCGTGGCGATTCCGGGAGTTGTACAAAAAAATTATTCAGTTAAATTCGGTAACCGAAAATGGGATGATATTGATATTTATACCCCTTTAAAAAACTTGTTCGACTGCCCAATTTGGTTTGAAAATGACGCCAATCTTGCTGCTTTATTTGAATCATTCAAACTACCTGGGAAAACGGTTTTTTTGACTTTTTCGACCGGAATTGGTGGTGGAGTAGCTGAAAAAAATCATATCTTACCTGAATCTGACAGTTTTGAACCGGGACATAAAAAGTACTGGTATGATGGCAAGATAAAAGAGTGGGAAGATATTGCTGCTGCTAGCGCCATTGAGAATCATTATCATGTCGACAGAGCTACAGATTTAAAGAAAAAAGAAGTCCTTGAGGATGTTGCTAAGCGAATCTATCTGGGATTACCGGACGTAGTCAAGGCTTATCATCCCGATAATATTATTTTAGGTGGCCCGATGGGAAAGATCTTCAAACTTTATTCGAAATACCTGCCAGATGATCTGGGCGTAAAATATCGTCGACCAAAACGCCCAAACGAATCTGTCATTTACGGTTGTTTTAGGTATGCCAAACAAAAGGAGAGGAATTAATTCCCCTTTTCACTGGATGTATGAGGCTTTTTTAACTAAGATAAAGAATGATTTCTCAAACTATAGATTTATTGATGGCGAGAAATTTGCTTTTCGTCCGCCTAAAACTATTGTTCTGGGGCCAGAGGAGCCCTTTTATGAGCTTTTAACACTGCATGAGATTTCTCATGCGATACTGAAACATAAGGACTTTAGAACGGACGCAGAGCGTCTTAAAATGGAAAATGCGGCTTGGGATAAGGCACGAGAATTGGCAGACGAATACGGCGTCGAGATTAGCGAGATGATAATCCAGAGAGAGTTAGATACTTATAGAGACTGGCTACACAAAAAATCGCGTTGCCCTGTTTGCGGGCTAACGCGATTTCAGACACCAGACGGGAAATATCATTGCCCTAGGTGTGAAAATTTTGTGATCGAAGCTTAGATTAAGCCTTTTTTGCTGGTCCACGACGAGAAATACGACCGCCTTTAGCACCAGCGACGCGAGCTAACGCAGGGTTAGCAGCAAATCCGCCAGTATGACCATTTTGTCCACCTTTTTTACCAATACGAGCGTAAAATTCTTTACCGTATTTAGCCTTGTTGGTAGCAGCAGCTTTCATGCCGCCAGCTTTAGTTCCAGCCATCCTAGAACTCCTGTTCTGCCCACCAAATACTTTAAATTAATAACAACACCACCCTTTTAAGAGTGAATAATTCCATTATAACATACCGCTTTAGTTTTGTCAATATGCTAATTCTAAAAATTATGTTCTAATATTTGTGGAAAACCCGAACACGAAAATTAAATTTTGTACACATTTTGTGGAAAAAATGTATTGACTTTATGCAACATGTGATATAAAATGAGGTTAGTTTTAAGTAGATTAAACTGCGAGGCTACTTAAAATCACATGTATGACCTGGGAAAAGCGCCTTCATTGTAGGGCGTTTTTCCTATGCTATAATTATTTTGTTATGACTACTGAGATAATAGTCAAGAGTGATCTAGAATTGGGTACCTGGCGAGGGATAGGAGGTGCTATAACCGAAGCTAGTGCTTATAATTATTCGAAATTGGAACCCGAAAAGAAACGTCACTTTCTTGAGGCCTATTACGGCAAAAATGGACTAGATTATCATTGGGGTAGAATTTGCATTGGTAGCAATGATTTTTGCCTTGAACCTTTTGAATATTCTAGGCAAAATAATTTGGACGATTTCTCTATAGAGCACGATAAGAAGTGGCTTTTACCGATGTTAAAAGATATCCTAAAACAAAAAAATTGAAATTGGTCGCAACACCTTGGTCGCCACCAAAGTGCCTGAAAATATCGCTAGGTGAGTATTCTTATAGCACACTTAAGCCATGGCGTTACAAGAACTACACGAGATATATTCACAAATGGCTTGAGGCTTACAATGACGAAGGAATAACGATCAACTACATTACCCCGCAAAACGAACCACGGGCAAACCAAATCTGGGAGTCCTGCAAATATTCATATCGTGCACAGAAAAGACTTGCTTATAAGTATTTAGCAAACGAATTAAAAGATTGTAACACAAATATCTTACTTTGGGACCACAATAAAAGTGAGCTAATGAAAGTTGCAAATAAATTATTCAACGGCAAATATGTTACAGAATATGGTCGTACAAAAAAAATTGCTGGGTTGTGTTATCACTGGTATGATGGAATTTTCTCGGATGAAATGTGGCGAGTACGTCAAAAATATCCAGATATCATGATGCTGAGCTCGGAAATGTGTTGTGGTTTTTCCCCCTATGATGAGCAGGAATGGCAAAACGATGCAAAACTATATCTCCGAGAATTATTTGCTGACATCAACACTGGAGCAAGCGCATGGATAGATTGGAATTTGTTATTATCGTGGCAAGGTGGCCCCAGTTACTGTAAAAACTATGTTAAGAGTCCGATAATTTTAAACGAGACAGAGGATGATTTTATTCTGACGCCAATTTATCACGCTCTAAAGAAAATTGCTGAGTTATTCCCTGCTGGTAGTGATATTGTGCGCTGTGAATATACATCAAATGATATTGTAGCTATAGCTAGAAAAACGAAATCTAGCCATAAAGTGATTTTGGCAAATTTATCTGATCAGGAACAAGTCATTGTGATAAAAAATGGAAGAAAAAATAAAAAAGTAATGCTGAAAAAATCTGATATTACAAGTATCGACGTTTAAAGCTGTACGAAGTGGAAACTTACTACTAAAAAATTGGCGCAGACGCCGAGTTTCTTATAGCTTGGTGGGGGCGAGTTGAGCAGGCATTAACAGCCTATAAGCAAGATACTTTAGAAAAGTTAAATCATGCTACAATAGAAGCATAAGTATTACAGAAAGGAGACTTGATGGAACAAAATGCTGATTCTAGAGCATCAATAATGCCAGTAGTAGATAATAAACAAAAAAGTGGAAATGGCTTAAAAATCGCTACAGCAATTGCTTGTGTAGTAGCAGTTTGTGGTGTTGGCTTTGGTGTTTATGGCATAATGCAAAGTTCGCAAAAAGATAATCAAATTGCAGGATTAAACTCAGAAATAACACAACTGAAACAATCAATAGAGGAATTAGAGAATACTAAAGAAGATGCGGATATAAACAACGATACTTCCGAGAACGATAAAACCAATATGATTATCGATGACTGGGGACTTGAAGTTAAAATCCCAGAATCAATTTCTGTAGTTTCCTATACGCTAGATGATGACGGTTGGTTGTCGATTGTTGCTTCACCCGTAAACGATAAACAAAAAACAGCAACAGTAGGGTTGATGAAAGTAGACAAAAAAGCGGTCGAAAGCGGAAACGCTCAGCAAACAAGCTTAGAAGAGGCAGTTTTTCTAGATGATAATTCCGCATATTATCTAATGTATATTAATACTACGCCAGAAAGAGACTTAACGGTCGATAAATTAATTATAGATGCATTATCGGATTCTACGCTGTATTCAAAAATCTAAATCAGTAAAATTGAATGACGTTTTAGCAATGGGCAATATACCCATTGCTTTTTTTGAAAAGATGTGACCAGAGTGTCTAGGGTATTAACAGACAAATTTATAGGAGTAAAACGACAGTTTATACCCCATTTTTAATGTAAAACCGGCACAAAATAGCACCTTAGAACCTGCAAGGTGCTTAACAGGAATTTACCACTAAAAAATCGGCGAAAATGCCGACTCATTTATAATCTGGTGGGGTTATGTGGACTTGAACCACAGACCTCGTCATTATCAGTGACGCGCTCTAACCAGCTGAGCTATAACCCCTGATTAAATAATTTGGTGGAGTAACAGGGACTCTAACCCTGGACCTCCGCCTTGCAAAGGCGGCGCT
>CAMVCL010000020.1 GCA_947165975.1 uncultured Candidatus Saccharibacteria bacterium
ACAAGGCATCCGTACGAGAACGTGTGGATGGATTACCTCCTTTCTTGAGAAGGAATTAGACATCTGAAGCTCTTTAAGAGCTCGCAGATAGTCAGGTCGGTTACGGTTATGATTTGCAAGCTTGAATCATAACAGCTCTGGTTTTTACCAGACGTAACATTAAGCTTTACACTGAAAGATGAAAATTGCACAACTAAGTTGTTAAATAAATCTCCCGAAAGGGAGTTTTTTGTTATAATAAAAACAGGAGAAATATGCGCAATCCAGAAAAACAATATATTCCAGGTAGCGATCCAGAATGGGGGCAAGAGTTACCCGAAAACATGTCCAATTCTTTAGTAAACAAAAATGGTAGAAATTGGGATAATGGTTATAACTTCGACGAAAAAGATGATGAACGTAATCTAGAAGAGACAACATTCGATAGTCTCATTACTGAAGTACAGTTTGATCCAGAAGCTGCCAAGCGAGCAAGAGAAGAAAAAACTCGTAGTTTGGAAACTTCCAAAGAGCACGAATATAAACTGGGAGTCGAGATATCAAAACTCTCTCCCGACGACAATTTTGAACAAGTTGCTGAAGCACTCTATTTGGTGGATCAATATATTTTTCCAGATTTGTTCCAAGACAAAGAAAAGGCCAAAGTTCTCGCCAAGGAGATTTTTTCGGATGACCCAAACGCACTTTTTTCTTATGATAAAACTCTAGTTGCCAAAGATGAAGACAATAACATCGTTGGTGTCGTAGTTTTTCGAGATAGCAATTGTACACCTTGGGATACAGAGGCAGTTAGAAAAAAATTCGAAGCCACCGGATTAGAATTACCAGAAAAATTCGACAGAGCCAACGAAGGATACATGAAAAAAATCACGGATGCAGAATTACCAGAAGGTGCAGTAGAAATCGAGTTTGTCGGGGTTCGAGAGGAATACCGATCAAACGGGATTGGCGGTAGACTAATGAAGGCAGTCATGGATAGACCAGAATATACCGAAGCACATCTTGATGTGCTAGATAGTCATCCTGGAGCGCGCAAGCTATACGATAAGCTTGGTTTTCAACCATCTGGGGATAAGTTTCCAAATTATCCAGATGGCTCAGAGGGTGTTCAGCACATGGTGCGCAAGAAAGAATAATCCCCGTAAATTCATCGCTATATCTTAAACACGCTTCAACTCTCCAAGTGGACTTTTTTATGAAAAAGTGTTATAATATCATTTATTCGTACATTAATAGGAAGGGGGGATTATTGTGAAGATTGGTATCATTGTTGCGTCCGAAAAAGAAAGAAAACCATTTTTCGAAATTTTCGGACAACCAGATATGCGTCATATAGGGATGAACGCCTATGATGTCTCGTTATGGACAATGAATTCCGAAAGATATATCTATCTAATCCTAGGTGGGATAGGTGAAATATCGTCTGCAGCGAGCACTCAGTATTTGATTGATAATTTTCAAGTAGATATAGTTATCAATTATGGTGTCGTCGGTGGTCTCTCGGAAGAATGCTCGGCCATGAAAATAGGTATAGTCGAGAAAGTCGTCCATTACGGTTTCGATATTTCATTTGGTAGTAATTATGAAGTTGGAGAATATCCTAAACTAGGATTATTCCATTATCCACTTTCACCGGCTATTCCAGATTCAGCTACCGCAGATCTTCCAAAGTTTACTTGTGCTTCTGCCGATATTATTGTTGCGGGAGGGGAACCAAAAAGAAGATTGCGTCGGGATTACGCTGCTGATATCTGCGAAATGGAAGCTGCGGCCATCGTCCTCACTTGTAATCGGAACAGGATACCATGCACCTTAATAAAAGCAGTTTCGGACGGAGTAGACGAAGATATCGAAGCTTTTGATCGATATGTTCATGATGCCTCAGAAGCATGTGTCAGGCTCATAGCTGAACTAATCAAAAAAGACCGCCTGTAGCGGTCTTTTTCCATCAAAACATTATGTTCGGGTTTTTTATATTGACAAAAATAAAAAGCTGTGATATAATATAAACATTAGCTTAATTCGAGGCTAAGATTCTAGGCATGTGTATGTATATATACGTGTAGTACCTTAAGAGGAGGCTTGTATGAGTAACTTTGTTATCAAAAAAATAATGTACGATATCGTAGGTGGACCAAACAGAGATGTAATATTCGACGCAATGAAATATGCTTACGACAACTTGAGGATCCCAATAGAGTTCAGAATCGCTAAAGGGTATTCTGCCTCTAAAGATGATCCCGGCTCAGTGGCATTTCTGCTCAAGACACAGAACATTCAGATTCACACTATTCAGCATGAAGATGGAACCGGCTACAACTTTAATTTGAAAGGATTCATCGATATCGCATTCACTACTGGAGAATACTATACACCTTGTAAGTTTGAAGCACACTATAATGCTAAAACCCGCAAGGGAACAATCACGGTAGAAAAAGGTCTCCTGTAAAAAAGTAGGAGACACCCTCCTTCGCCCAGGTCAAATTATACCTGGGCTTTTTATTATCTGAATTTGCTACTAGTAGTCTATTTCTGCTACGAGCCCCTTATGATCAGATATCAAATCATTCACTGTCTCGAAACTATGTACCTTAATCTCTTTATTTACTAAGATATGATCACAGGCTACTTTACCGTTAAACTTTAATCCTACTAAAGTATTATCGATGTTGTATTCTTCGGTTAGATCATGCAAAAAATCTAATTCTCGCATTGCTGGAGAACCATGAATAATATTTAAATCACCACACATGATTAACGGCCCCTCGATCTGACGTACATAACCTGCGACCTTTTTCATAGCTTTAACGGTAGTTTTGTCGCCAATAGGAGTAGGCAACCAATAACCATGGTGATTGACTACGCTAATACCACTAGCTAATTTAACAATTTGGAGAGTATAATCGTGCGCTTTTAAGTCATCAGCATTATGCAACTCCTTGTTTTGTCCAATGATGCTTTCTGTCTGTTCGCTCACTATTTCTTCTCGTGACAAGATTACGTTACCTTGTTGCACTATTCCGTTTTCGTCTACGAACCTCATACGCCAATTTGGACTTTTTGAGATATTCTTGAGGCCGCTAGCCTGTTTTATCTGGTCAACTGTAACGCAAAAGTTTTCTAAGATATCATCTCGGTTACTCCAAACCGCCTCTTGTAAACATATTACATCGAACTTATTCTTTTCAAAAAAATCCAATAAGGCCCCTTTAATTCGTCCGGTCCAGGCGTTAAGTTGCAATATCTTCATCGTTCGTCACCTTCACCGTGTAATTTATCTCTCTGGTAACGACTCTCGAGTTTGTCAATATTACCTTGTGCCACTTTCGACAATGGCACTTCTAGGTATCTAGCAATCGCCGCAATATACCAAAGCGTATCTCCAAGTTCTTTGATTACCGAATCTCGGTCTTCGTCCGAGACTACGCCGTCTTTATCGCGCAAAATCTTCTTAATTTTATCCGCTGTTTCTCCGGCTTCACCAGTGAGCCCCAAGACTTTTTCTATAAAACCTACCTCCTTCAAATTGGTAGTTGCTTTCGCTAAATCAAATTTCGCTGTCTTTTCTTGGTATTCATCAAACTTCATTTACCTCCTTATCAGTTATAACCATTATAACATGATATAATACAGATATGAATGATACGCGTAATCTAATCGATGAATACAAAGGAAAGCCTAACGAACAAATTTTTGATGCATTGTCCAAGAAGCGGACTCCACTCGAAATTGCCATTGAAAACGTTGAACACGATTTTAACATGGGTTCCATCGTTCGTACTGCTAATTCATTCAATGTCCAAAAAGTCCACATTATCGGCAAAAAGAAATACAACCGTCGTGGTGCTATGTGTACTGATAAGTATCTTAAGATAGAACATCATCCCACTATCGAGGACTTTCTCGAGACTCAAATAGGCAGGGAATTGGTCGCCATCGAGAATAACACTAGCCGCGCAAAACCCCTTAATAAAAAACAATTTAAACCTCAAACAACCTTAATATTTGGTTCTGAAAACAATGGAATTACGCCAGAATTATTAAAGATTGCCCACGATGTTAGATTTATCGAGAGCTTCGGTTCAACACGTTCAGTTAATGTCGGCGTTGCCGCGGGAATAGCGATGTATGAGTTTGCTCGACAGATTATTCTCTAAAGAAATTCAGAGGCGTACTGGCGCGCATGCTATTCATATTTACATCGAAGACGAAAAAAACGCTCGCAAGCGTTCTCGTTCGCTGGGCTCTATTGCTCTCAATGAAGCCTCTAAACATACCAGGATTACTACTAAGCAAGAAAAAATCTCATTCTTACGTCGTTTAGATATTCGTTTTCCTTGGTTAAAGCTTGCAGCAGTTCTTGTTATTGGAATAATCGCAATCCTAAATCTTTGCGACGTTACGGTCCCCCGCGCCAATGATCCTTTTGACAAGATCAAAATTGCTCCTATGGCACATCACGTACGCGTTACTGAGAGAATATTGACAGGGAAAAAACTGGTTGCCCTCACCTTTGATGATGGTCCATCTAATCTAACTACTCCAAGACTCCTTGATGTTCTCCATGAGAAAGATGTTCACGCTACCTTTTTCATGCTCGGATATATGGCTAGAGCAAACACCGACATCGTCAAGCGCGCCAAAAAAGAAGGTCACATTATTGCTAGTCATACTATGTATCACAAAAATCTTCCTACTCTTTCCTACGACGGTATTAAAAATGAAGTCAATGAAGCAAATTCAATCCTTAAAAACGCCACAGGACAAAATCCAGCACTCATCCGACCTCCTTATGGCAACATTAATGATAACGTTCGCAAAATAGCTAATACCCCCTTAATTCTTTGGTCTGTTGATACTAGAGATTGGGAAAGTAAAAATCCTCAATCCATAGTTTCTGTTGCAATGAGCCAGGTCCATGATGGCGCTATTATTCTCATGCACGACATCTATTCTACTTCAGTGGATGCTATTCCAAACCTAGTCGATACACTGCGTAAAAACGGATACGAATTTGTCACGGTACCAGAACTCGCCAAAATACGAGGCGTCAATCTAACGAAGGGAAATATTTATTACAACTTTCGTCCTTAATTAGCGATGAAACATCAAGTCAACCAATAGATTCAAAAGAAAAACATGCAGATTCGCGGTACAAATCAACCCAACTACAATTGTGATTACACCAAATAATTTGACATGATCATAGGAAGACACTCCATTTGCTAAATTATCCGCGATTTGTTTATAGAAAACTACTATTAATCCGCCAGCTAAAGCAATAACGAGACCACCAAACAACCACCCGATACTAAAAGAATATTCCATAACCACAATTATATCATATTTTCCTATAATTGCCCCCAATTTCTAGAAACATAATGGTATAATAAAGTTAATGTTTAACTTCATTAGGAACCACAAAGCAATTAGCGTAATTGGTGCGATCAACATTGCCGTAGTAATTACTGTCATTGTCGTCATAATTATCCATAGCACTAAGACTGCTACTGTTGATATCTATGTTGCACCATCTAGTGCCGAGATAACTTTAAATGGCCAAAAATACGACAATCTAAAGACTCATAATATTGCTCCAGGAGAATACCACGTCAAGATAACCATGGATAATATGCAGACCGAAGAATATGACATCACGCTAGAAACTAATGGTTTTACTAGAGTTAACGACTATCTTCTAGATTCTCGTGGCGGTTTTGACTATTATTTAACACATCCAGACGACGTAGTTATTTTGACTGAAATCGCGGAAGAAGATGATAAAAAGATTCAATCCTTTCTTTCTAAATACGAAAAGATGGCGAGCATCCTAAAAGCTTTACCTATCAAATATGATTCCTATACGGAAGATTTTAGCGATTACATTCAATACAACATTCGTCAAGATGATCGCAGAGATTGCGACAAAGTAGCTTGCCTAATCATCGAAGATAATACCGGGGACAATAAGCAACGAGCTATAGACAAACTTAAAGAGTTAGGCTACAACCCAGATGATTACAATATCACCTATCAATACGTACCATTATATACGTCAGGGATGAACAATGAATAGCGTCGTTAGTAAAAGTAGGATTGTAATAGCGATAGCCACGGTCTTAGTCATCAGCGCGACGATTTCATCCTCCTCTTTTGCCAAAACTACACTTACTGATTCAGACGAAGCAATGTTTTCTCAAAACGATATTCTATTCTATGAACCATGTGAGACTAGTGGCGGTGGCAGTCAAAGCGAGATATGTGGCAATAACCAGAACTATGCTGGCGAACAAGTTTTTTCCGATGAACAAATGAAGGCTATTGAAGCAAACCAACCTTTCTACGAAAAAGCAGCAGAAAAATATGGTTTTCCATGGCAATTAATCGCAGTCATTCATAAACGCGAGCACGGCTTAGTCAGAAGTAATCCAGGTAATGGCCAGGGTGTATATCAATTCTACTCAGCAGAAAGACGAGCTGCCTGCAAGGGTGGCAATTTTTCGCCCGGTAAAATTTCCGATGAGCAATTTCAGATACAAACTAACTGCGCCGCACAGGCAATCAAAGAAAGTTACGGTTCGGGCTTAGATCTAAACTCTGATGATGGAATTAAAGAAATGTTCTTTAG
Source organism: uncultured Candidatus Saccharibacteria bacterium (assembly GCA_947165975.1). Lineage (GTDB taxonomy): Bacteria > Patescibacteriota > Saccharimonadia > Saccharimonadales > Saccharimonadaceae > Nanosyncoccus. Next base: position 6,629 of record CAMVCL010000020.1, read on the forward strand.
ATATAATGGCAAGGCTCAAGCTTACATTAATCAGGCTTTGAAACTTGGCTTTTCACAAAAGGAAGCTGAGATTGGCGAGGGGTCTCCCTATGTCATGAATCGTTTTGACGCTAAACGTGAACCTAGTAGTACATGGGGACAGATCAAGACTGACGGAGGCTCAATCCAATATCCAGCCAACGAAGATTTTGGTGCGTTTGTGTATTATAAGGCTATCACCTGTGATGGAACTACAGTAAATCCAAACGATTCCGCTGGCAGCGGTGACTCAGACGTCGAAGACAGTTCGGGCCCAACCAGAACTTCTGCAACAAATTCAGGGAGTACAGGAAATGCTGATAAGATCGCTAAAACTGCTTTAGCTTTAGCCTGGGGTAAAAATGCGAAAGAATCAGATTATAATAAGAATAAAGGAGGTAAACCCAGCGACGCCGTTCAAGAAGCCTGGGAAGTGCTTGGTACGACCAAGGGTAACATAAAACACGGTCCAGACTGTGGCTATTTTGTCCAGGCTGTTTTAGGTTATTCTGGGGTAGATCCTAACTATTCCAATAAGAGCTTAAGCCTTAAAATTGAAAGTTACGCCAAGAAAAATCCAGACAAATGGGAAGTTATTGAATGGAATGATGGAGATGCTTCAAAATTAAAATCTGGCGACATCATTCTCGGCCATGGCAGTAATAGTGGGACTGGTTTTCATACGTGGATCGCCGCTGATATAGACGGGGAATTATGGAAAGTTGAAGCAAGCTATACCAGAAAGTTATGGGGACGCGTATCCAAAAAAGTCGGCAAAAAATGGAAGAGTTATAATAAGCAATTAATTGTTCGTATTAAGGGCGGGTCAGCTCCATCGTGCAATTCCTGTGCTCAAGGCAGTAAAAACATCAATGGCGCTGGCGTCTGTTTAGCATGGCCATTAGGCTCCACTTCAAAAGATTACGATCAGGATGAGGGTGGACATCCAGTTCCGCTCATGCAGCAAGCATGGCGAGAAACGGGCCTATATGACAGATGGAAGGATGACTCCGACAGATGGGAAAGCGACTTTTGTAGTGGCTGGGTCGCAGCGGTCGTGCGATGGTCTGGCTACGACCCGAACTTCTCGGAAGGACAACCCGGCGCATTAAGCTACGTCAAGAGACACCCAGATTTATGGGAAGTTATTCCATGGAGTAAAAAGAAAGAGGATCTTCAAGGTGGCGACGTATTATATAGCGATGGTAATCATACTTGGATGGTTGTAGAAGATGAAGCCGGAGAATTATACATAGCCGAAGCATCGCTCCATGGTAATACATTTGGCCATATACGAGAATATGGCAACGGTAACACCGGTTATTCTAGTCCATATATTTTCCGAGCTAAAAGTGCCAATAATTCTGCTGTAGGTGTTTCTGTCACAGATGGAGTACAAGCTTCGTCTAATTCTGGCGCTATTAACAATGCGGCCAGTAAGGGTAGTGGTGATATTGGCGCCAGCGCCATTGAACTTGCTTGGCCGGAAGGCACCTCTGAATCCACTATCCAGAAAAAAGCCAGCGAGAAATTTACTAAGTATTTTGATACTCTCTCTCAGTCAAAATCCGATGCAGGCAAATGTTATGGTGGCGGCAAGAGCTGCGACAGATTTGTAGCTACCTCAGTTAGGTATTCTGGCGTAGATAAAGAATTCAATTTTGGCCCAGTCGATACCGGTACCCTCCCTTATCTTGAAGGTAGCAGTAATTGGGAAGAAGTCAAGATGAGCAACACTAAATCCACAAGTGAATACAAATCTGGCGATGTTTTGATATTCTATAAGAAAGGCGCCTCAAGTCCAAGTCACGTAGGCATTTACGCGACAGACTCTAGTGGCAAGGGTCACGTAGTTCAAGCATCTTACTGTGAATATTTCGGAGTAGTCAAAGATACCAGTAGCATTACAGGCTCGTATTGGGGTTCAATCCGTGTGTTTCGTAACAAAAATAACAATAGTAACGGTGGAACCACGGAGTGTGACGTTTGTCCTAATAAAGATGAATCGTCGGATGACTCTACCGGCAGCGGGGAATTAAAAGACGGAGGATTTACGTCAGAAAAAGAAGCAGAAGATGCTATAATTAAGGAATACTCAAAATATAAGGGTAATCCAGTCTCAGATTTTGGCGTATATAAATGCAATACCAGTCGTGATAACTGCGTTACTTTCTCCCTTTGGTTCATCAAACATTATTTAGGATGGGAGTCAAGAAGCTTACATGGTGATGGCTGGCAAATTGCTGATAACTTGTACAATAAATACCATAGCAAGTACCCAGAGCTCACGAAGAGCAGCACTCCATCCGTCTACTCAATTGCTAGTTGGCATCAAAGAATGCCAAATACCAATTCTGGCAACCATACTGGCGTAGTTGTCGGTATTGATCAGTCAAAGAATACCATTCTAATTGCCGAAGCTGGTTGGTGTGTAAATAATGGTCATGTTGAGACCTATAAACTAAGTGATTTCAACGGCAAGGGTACTTATGTTAATGTCACTAAATACATTAAAGGGTTATAGCATGAAAGACACTATTGCGACATTTTGGCAAAATCTAAACAATATGCAGCGCATTGTGGTTGTAATAATAGCTCAGATCCTTTTTGTGATGATTATTATAACTATAATAAACTCTGTTTTTCAAGAAAAACAACATGTTTTTAGCACTGATAACACTGGTCAAACTTCTCAAGTGCCAGAGGAGGAAAAACGTGCTTATGAAGATGCATTATGGGAGGTGATTAGTCAACATGTTGAAGGAGTAGATAAAAATATTATAGATGATGCAGTTGTTAGAGAAGATAGTTATAAGGAAGAATACGATGAAGAGAGTGGGGCTACACAAGCATCATTCATTATAGATATAGACTCCATCAAACAATCTTACAAGATTATCATTGGCTGGGATAGCAATGGCACGGCTACCCCCATCATAGATTGTCTACCAATTTCCGAAGCTAAATATCCAGATTCAGTTTGTTATGGCACATATAGGAACAGTAACGACCTTAGCTTATATTTACCTTACTCCACAGAAGAACCGGATGAAGGATTATCTCCTGATCTTATTATTAGAGGGAATGAATACGATCACACTATCACCATCACATTGACATTGTGCAATACAGAAGAGAATAAAAAGAAAGCCATGGACTATCTAAATAGTACGCCGATCAAATTATCAGAATATCAAATGATCTATGACATTAATTCCATCGATTCGATATGTGAAGGAGATAATTAATATGGAAGAAGCTTCGAGTCTACTTCATAACCTGCTTAGGAATCTTTCCATTAAACAGAAAATTGTCATTGTTTTAGGCATAGTACTAATCGTTGGTTTAACTGCATTTGCATTTTTTTATCTTCAAGCTAACGAAGCCGGTAATTCAGAATCAAGGTCGACTAATGATAACGATACCGCAACTGAAACATATGTTGATGAACAGGGCTATACCGTAACCACCGAAACTCACGTCGATGATTCAGGCAAAGAGTATACTACGACTACAAGGGAAGATCCGTATGGAAATATAACCACTGCTGACCCCGATTTAATCACTACCTACTTTCCATATCAAGTGATGCGAGAACATAAAGAGTGGACATCAACCCTAAAATACTTTTTGACAATCGATGAAGATACAAAAATCATCGGCGCCGATATGGAGGATTGTGATATAGAGAACGACAAAAGGCTCATCGACCAATATATTCAGTCCATTCCGATCGACCTATCTGATTATACTATAGAGTATAATTTGATAAGCGTAGATACTGACTGCGGAGAATAAAAGCACTTTAATCTAGATTTGGTTGACTTTTTGCTAAAATTTGATAAGATTAGAGTCAATGGGGTAATAGCTCAGCTGTTTAGAGCGCCGCCTTTGCAAGGCGGAGGTCCAGGG
>CAMVCL010000021.1 GCA_947165975.1 uncultured Candidatus Saccharibacteria bacterium
CATCAGTGAAGCCTATCGCGTAGATAGCAAAGCCATTATTGTCATTACAGAATGCTTTCATGGTAGTAGTACCTATATTATTCTGATAAGTACCATTCATCATATTTGCATTATGTGAAGTCATGCCAGTACCCTCTAATGAACAAGATACTGGTACTGTGATATTAATGTTATCTACCGTAGAATCATCTGCATGAGAATAAGAAGACATTAAAAATGCTCCAGAAAGAACCGTAAGACTAAGTAGTCCTAGTGGAGCGATTAATAGACTTTTCTTTAAAAGCATTAAATATATTCCAGTATTACCTTTACATAACCATTATAACATATCCACAAAACATACAGGTATTTGTTATAATATAAAAATGGAAAAACTAATTAATATCGAAGATTTTGATAAAGTCGAAATGCGCGTAGGCACAGTCATAGAAGTGGGGATTAATAAAAAAGCACGCAAGCCAGCGTACAAAGTTAAAATCGATTTCGGTGAAGAAATAGGTATCAAAACTTCCTCAGCCCAAATTACAGATTTATACAAAGAAGAAGATTTACTAGGAAAACAAGTGATCTGCTGCGTAAATCTTACACCTATGCATATTGGTAGCGTAAAAAGCGAAGTGCGCATGCTCGGCATTGAATCAGAACAAGGTGTCGTTTTGCTTATGCCCACTGAACCAGTCAAAAACGGCGACAAAATTTTTTAATAAAAACACAAAGAACTGCCCGAAGCCAATTTAAATCATTGGCTTCGTTTTGTTTATATTTTTACCACCATAAGTTTCTTCAAAATGATCATAGCGTCGCTCAACCCAATCAAACAAATACTCCAATTCATCAGGATATATACCCCATCCCCATCGCACATCGTCATTTAAAGCCGCTCGGTATATATAATCCGAACGCCTTTTTATATAGCTAAGTAGTTCATTTTTGCGTCCAGATATTGTCTCACAAAACACGCGATTCACCTCGTCACGAAATTCAGGAATCTTCATTAGATCAAAAACAACTTGTGAAATAGTTAAATTGGGTGCTCTTTCTTCCATTTTTCCTTTTACTTCAATCAGACCGCCACGGGCTTCAGATTCTCGCACCATATCGCTTTCCGGTAAATAATATTCGTCCGTTAAGTTCCACGTCCAGTTGCGATTCCCTAGTGCATAATCAAAATCCCAACCTGGTCCAGCATGAATCAAGTCATCCGCACCGTCTTTGTATAAATACCAACTCGATACATATGCATCGGGGTTAACCGTAAATTCATTCAGTAAAAAGTATTTTACAAACGAAGTTACGTCTATTAATTTAGAGACTTCCTCATAGTTCTTTTTCTTTGCAGCATCTTCAAGCTTTTCAAAATCCGATCTAAAATCATCCATTGCCACATCAGTATAATCATCATCGACTATTTCCTTCACGGTTAGACAAGACCAACTCTTGGTACGGTAACAACTATCGCTCGTACCATGCAGGTTGTCTAATTCTACCAGAATTCCTGTTGGATTTTTCAGATTAACCGAATTTTTTGCTATATCAATCTTTGGTACCACATAATATAATCCAAAAAAATCATCATTAATAACAAGTTCAACATATTCCCCACTAGGTACCCTATATGGCATCTCAAGCATCTCGGCAACATAGAAAGCGATGTCATTTCTAAGCTCAGAAAAATCAAAATAATTTGCCAAAAATACCCATTTTTTACTTTTACCTTGACCAAATAGATCAATTTTCTTATCGAAACTCAACTGGAAGGGTTTTTTAGGCTTTTCCCAAGTTGAATTTCCTCGACCCTTTATCGAAACGTTATCATAAAAAAATTCACCTTCATTTTTTGTAATATTAACACTTATTCCAGAATATTTTACATCCTTACCACCTTCAATAAACTCATCCATCGTCATTCCATTTAGATCAATTTTAACCACCGGAATACCTGCTTCCATTTTTGTATTTTTATCATCGGGCGTATTAATTCTTTGTAAGCCGATAGTAATACCACTAAGCGCCGCAAAAATCGCAATTATCAAAATACCAATCGAGAGTTTAATCTTCATGCTTTAATTTTAGCATGAAATCAGATTATATCGCATCTGCAAACACTACAAAACGATGAGAAGCGTCTCCATTTCCATAAGAAGTACCATAGCATGTCATCAAGACCATTTCATAGCGGCCTTTACCATTAGCAATCGCGGTCATACGATAGGTTTGGCCATTCGCTTCTAAAGTCGTCTCAGAAGCCTTTCTAAAAATCTGTACTTCTCTTATCTGATAATTACGTGATGTACCCCCATACGCCACAGTGAAGACATTACCAACTTTCATACCAGGCAAAAAGCCAAAAACATTAGAAGAATTGTGCCCATAAAGAAATTTCGATCCATATTTATTTACATGATTCCCGGCATTAACAGCAGTATCTGCTACATCCACAATCGGCAAAACTCGTCCCGCAATCGAAATAGCATTAGCTGGTGCTACTTTTTGTGACGTCGGTTGCGTTACGGGTTTAGGGACAGTATAAGTTACATTATTGGAAGTAGCGGTATTTTTAGCATTGGCCTTAGCGACCACTGGTACCGGCTCCGCTTTTGGTTTCGATTCGGGTAATGGCACAGTTTCAACTATGCCAGATGCATCTAATCCAGTCACGCTCACCACGTCATCAGCAGTCAAAAATCCAGGAGTAATCACCACCCCGATCAAACTAGATAAAAGTAATAAAAAAAGGCTCCTCGCCATCTTAAAACTCCCATTAATGACCATTTAATACTTACATTATAGCATACTTTGTCATTTTTGTCAAGATATAGTACAATTATACCTATAAAACAGGGGGGTGTACATTAAAAATGGGAGGTTCAATTATGGGGTATAATAACGGCAATCGCGAAAACCGCATTCTTAGAAATAAAGCAGAATATCAACGCATAATAGAGCAAGAAGACAAACTTGCCAAAAAATGTTGGCAAATTCCACCAGTCAACGAGATATTCAAAACTGTAGAACAATTACATGAGATAGCCGAATCCAGTTCAATACTGCGTTCATACAATGGTCGCTATGGCCTTACAAGCAACAAGATAGCCTACGAATCAGTCGGCGCGCATTCTAACTTATGTTGTGCAATTTTAGACCGTTGCCTATCATATTTATACGGTCCAACCCTCTATTCTATTCCAGATGGATATACTTATCGAGAACTAATGGAGGTAATTCGTCGACATGATTTGCCAGAAAATGTCATCGGTGATATTCCGGATAATGGCGCTGGAGATGCTGACACTAAACGTAAAGCCGAAATGATTTATTTTCAACATTTTAAATCACTATCGCCTTTTCGTGAATATGAATTTGAAGATAATGTAAATCGTCTTCTCATTGAAATGGATAACCAAACCAGTTTCATAGGCAAACTTTTGTATTTAGCAGACAAAACATCCGCTTTGATCATTACGCTTTGGCATGATCAAAAAGGTCGCTATCCGCTCATGAGCCCAGATAGCCCAGCAGTATCTGGACGTGACCGCGCTGAGATGAAACTCTGCGACTACGATTTTAACGGACACTATCGTGCCAGCGAAATGTGGGCCATAGATTTCTTCAAAATGCGCAATCTCACCGAATACGACGATACCGGGTATTACACGGCACTTATTGTCGCATACACACTAGAAGTCAACGGCTGCTGGTATAAATGGCGCGAAAAAGACTATATCTGAACCCCCCTGTCGCCCCGACCACTTGGTCGGGGTATTTTATAGACTTGGTACTGGAAATCTTAACGCTAATTCAGTTACTTCTTGATGTATTTTATCCAATTCAGATTCATATTCTTCCAGTCTGCCCTCTTCTTCTGCCTTTTGACAAATCTTTGCCACAGATTCCATCCATTCGGCCAGAATCTTCATTTCTTTCTCACCTAAACCTCTAGTCGTAATAGCTGGAGTCCCCAATCTTACACCATTTGGTCTAAACGCGCCGCCCTTATCGCCAGGCAAAGAATTTGCATTAAGTGTTAGCCCGACCATATCAAGTGCTTTTTCATACATTTTGCCTGTAATACCAAAACTCTCCATCATATTCATCAAAATCAGATGATTCTCTGTTCCGTTACCTTGCAAAACGAAACCTCGTTTTTGAAGTTCAACAGCCAGAGTTTTTGCATTTTTAACAATATTCTTCGCATAATCTTTGAATTCAGGTTGTAAAGCTTCGCCAAACGCCACAGCTTTAGCCGCAATCACATGTTCCAAAGGACCTCCTTGTGTACCAGGAAATACCGCTTTATCCACTAAAATTGGAATATTATCGAGAGTTTTTTCGGGCGTTTTCTTGAGGGGTGAACCAATTTTACCCATAGTTAAGATCATCCCGCCTCGTGGTCCACGTAAAGTCTTATGTGTAGTCGTCGTCATTACATTAAAACCATATTCCAAAGGATTTGGGTGCACTCCAGCCGCAATCAAACCTGCCACATGTGCCATATCGGCCATTAAAAGAATCTCGTGATCCCATTTTTTGGCGGCCTCATCACGAATCTTCTCGACACGAGCAAAATCTGGTATCTTCATAAAAGCCGAATACCCTACTAGGATCAATCTCACATCCTCCGAAAGCGCCAAACGCTCCATCTCGTCGTAATCGATATCCCCATTCTGATCTGTACCGTATGCCACAAATTCATAGATATGCGCGCTCCGAGTTACTGGTGAACCATGCGTCAAATGTCCACCATGACCTAAATTCATCGCCAAAACCTTATCTCCTGGATCTAACCATGCATAATATACGGCCTCATTAGCATTAGCTCCCGAATGTGGTTGTACGTTAGCGTGATCCGCATTAAATAATTTACAAGCCCTAGCAATCGCCAATCTCTCAATCCTGTCCACGTTAATTTGCCCACCATAATATCTGTAATTCGGTAGAACCACCTCGGCTATCTCTTTTTCATCCCATTCAGTTAAACCCTTAAAACTCGGATAACCCTCCGAGTACTTATTAGTCAACACGGAGCCCATCGCTTCAAGTACGTCGCCAGAAACATAATTCTCACTCGGAATTAATTCTAAACCCTCTTTCTGACGAGTTTTTTCCTGTTCAATTAAATCAAATACTAGATCCTTCATCTTCCTCCTTAGTATATTGCACTATTTTATAATTAAACCCGTTTTCATTCCCCTCTTTAATCACTTCTTCACGATAATCTGATTTATTAAACTTCGGAAAGAAAGTATCAGCCTCCGAATCGCTAGCATCAATCTCCGTAATATATAATCTTTTTGCATGCGGCAATAATTCAAAATACACCATACCGCCGCCGATCACGAAAATCTCCTCATCCGTATTTTTGTTTTCAGTAATAAAAGTTGCTAGATCTGAAACACATTCATCTGCATCTTCAATCTCGTGTCGCGAAATCACAATGTTCTTACGTCCAGGTAATTTTTTAGGTAGCGATTCCCAGGTTTTTCTCCCCATTAATACAGAATGCCCTTTAGTAGTCTCACGAAAAAATTTCATATCATCTTTAAGATGAAAAATTAGTTCGCCCCTCTTTCCCAACTCTCTATTTTTACCTATTGCTGCAATCAAACTAAACATTTTTACTCCGTCACTGGCATCTTTATTACGCCGAGATGCTCATAGTTTTCCAATTTAATATCTTTTAACTCACGTGAATTATCGAATTTGTAAAAATCTTTGATTTTAGGATTGAGCCATAATTTTGGTGATTCTGGCATATTTTTTTCTTTTATCGCCTTATCGTAACGTGCAATCTGCTCTTTAATACCGTCTATCTGATTTTCATAAATATGTGCATCATTGGTAATAAAAGTCATCCGACCAGGTTTCACTCCAACAGAGGCGGCAATCAAATGGCAAAGTACCGCATACTGCACCACATTAAAAGGTAAGCCTAGAGGCACATCTGACGAGCGTGACGTCACTAGTACATTCAGTTTCCCGTCAATCAGATTCCATTGTGAATTCCAGACACAACTCGGCAACGCCGCCGTTTCTAGCCATTCGTTTTGCCAAAGACTTAGAACCATTCTACGATTTCCAGGGTTTGATTTTAGGGTCTCTATTAGGTTTCTGATCAGATCGTATCTATTCACAATCCAGCCATAAGCCGTTCCAATAGTATGAGCAAAATTCTCAGGCTCTAAATCAGGATGTTTTTTAGCAAAAATTTCATTTAAATTTCGGCCTTGATAAGTGCCGTCTTCTGCGATTTCCCATTCGTTCCAAATCTTCACATTTCTGTCTTGTAGCCATCTCACATCATTCGACGCCACCTGATAAATCCATAAAATCTCTAACACCGCCGTTTTAAATCCAACCTTTTTTGTTACCAAAATCGGAAATTCTTCCTCAAGATCAAATTGCAGTACTTGATGAGGCAAACGAATAGTGGAAGCTGCGCTAGTAGCCTGGGCCGCATGATCAGGAATCGCAGAAGCCGTTGCTTTACTACGTAAATCTTTCTTCTTGTAATTCGTAATCTTCTCACCCTGAGCCAAAATCCGCTTGCACAAGTCAATATACTGATCATCAAACTTACTCATTTCACCTCCATTTTCAATTAATTATACCATAATGCCACTCAAAAGCCCTATAATCCAAAGCCCTTCACAAAATCATCTGAGCAAACGTTCTTTAAAACCATGATTATAATCTCTTTAGGAACCAGCTAAGCACCTAATAGAGTTTCCATAATTTTTAGCTGTAGTTAAAGAGCCTGGATTCACACTAGAATCATCTATGCTCAAGTAGTACGAGGTACTACCGGTGGCAGAAGTAGACGACCAATAATCTCCATATCTACCCCTCCTGGCAGCCGAGGATTCATTGAAAGAGCTAGAATAGACGAAATTGTTTGGGTAACTCCTTAGAGCTTTAGCTACCGGACCTGCTTCTATCGTACCTATATAACGTGGCATAGTACTATCATAGTTGTCAGGTTTTATACCATTATTAAGTCCCGTGACGATATAATCCCAGAATTCGTTATTGGATTCATTATCTTTATTACCACCTCTTGGCAATCGCCAACCTGCAGGGCAAAGGGAAATCGTGTCTACAGACTGATTTTTGATGCCATAATGTGAAGTATCAGCTATGGCAGCAGGCCAAGAATAATAATTACCGTAGCCATACCATTGGTAATAAGTTGAGTTGCCATAACCTCTATAGCTAGCCATAAGAGAACGATTGATATTGTTATTATTATAGCGTGGCATACGATATCCCCAATATGTGCTATCGTCCCCTGAAATTACATTTGCAGTGGCACCATCAATGCTATAAAGGCTATTCGATACTACTCGACTAGCACCAGAGAAATTAGCGTTTTCTGATTTTGCAAGACTTGTGAATACCCCGCCAAAAGCACCATTATTGCTTTGAGTATTAGACGTGGTAATATTAGCATCGTTGTTTAGTCTGAGATTTTCTACCATCCAACATTTGCCGTCAACTAATTTAGCAATGGTATAAACATTATCATCGCGTATATCTTTTCTCGCTGTAACATCACCTATACTCATAGCATTACAATCGCTAGACGAAAAGGTCTGCATAGAACCAGTAGAGGCTACCCAAACAGGATAAAGAATAAGGCCATTAGTGGATACATCTATACCATCTGGGTCATTTGGGTTAGTAGAAATAGAAGCTTGAGGACCATAAATAGTGTCTGAGGCATTCACATGTGCATCATATTTAGGTGACCAACCAGCGAAACCATAGCCTGGGCGAGAGTAATTGTAGGCAGCTAAAGTAACCGTTGAATTTATCGCTATATCACTCGTCCGACCATCATTATAAGTTTCTGTTTGTCTCCCAGCTTTAGATGAGGCAGCAATAGAGCTAAACTCCCTTGCTAACATAGTACCTTCTATGTCATCAGTATTAGGAGCATAGCAAATGCTACGGGCGGGACAATCAGATGCAGCTAATGGAGCAACAGGGGCAGGGCCTGCAGCTGGATGGATAAGAGTATATTTAACTTTGCCTAAATAATTACCAGCAAGTTGAGTAGAAGAGATATTGGCTTTATAAGTAGCATTGACGGATAAAGAGCCAGTACCAGTAGAACTAGCATATGAGGCTACTTTGGTATGAGCATTTGGTACTATATGGTAGTTACTGAAGGAGTTTTCTATAGTAGGAGTAGTACCTGATGTAGGATTAATCTTCATAGCCCAGAAGGAGTCTGTACCGGATGTATTAGTGGCTATATTAGTGCTTTGTCCTATCATATTATTATTACCAATAGTGTCATTAGAATAACCTACAGCATATAATGCAAAGCCCCCTGCATCATTACAGGACACTGACATAGTACTACCTGCTATTTCTGCACTAGTACCATTTGGTACAGTGGCAGAATAGTTACCTCCTCCTGTGGTAGTTAGTGTACAGGATGCTGCTACTTTGACTGAAGCATTGGCAGAAGTAGATGTAGCATCTACACTTCTTGATAGTAATCCAATTCCAGGAAGAATAGTTACTAGCATTAACATTCCCACTGCTAGTAGTTCTTTGCTTGCTTTATTCTTTTTCTCTTCTTTGGTTCTCTTTACTTTATGCATCATTTATTTCGTTTTCCTTTATTAAGTCCCAGATTCTAATTATCTAGAGTGCCAGCGACGCAACGCGCCATCCACCCGCGGTACTTGTAGCTGTTGTCCGTGCCCGGATGGACGAAGCTACTGGTGAAATACAAGTAATAGACGTTGATATTATTACTGTACCCAGAAACAGACCAATAGTACCCACCAGAATTACGGCCGTAAACCGACGAGCCATTCAAGTACCCAGAAAAGACAAAGTTGTTAGGATAGGAACGCCAAGCTTTAGACATAGTGCCTCCAGTAGGGGTAGTATCAGAATCTGATGTTGTTCCAGTACCGCCAAGAGCTTTATCTAGTACGCCGAAGTCGCCTGCGTAATTTTTGCCAGTTGGAAGATGCCAACCTATAGGACAGATGTCACCTTGAGCAGTGAGACTACTACCTCCATATTTACCATGTCCTGCTGTAGCAGAATACCAGTTATAATAGTTGCCATAAGAGTAGACATTATTGGATGCACTATAGTTTGATGCAGTGTTAATAGTGAAGATAGTAGTATTGTTGGTGGCTAACATGGATTGGTCTATACAGGCGTGTGAGCCAGATGTACACCAGACGGTAGTAGTTGGGTCTGTTGGGGCTGAGAGATGATTTGAGGTAGTGGGATTAGTGACATCGTAGACGTTAGTGATAGGAAGAGACGGATTGTTAGTGTCAGTAGAGGATAGTTCTGCAGTGTTATCTAGTCTTAAGTTTTCTATCATCCAGCACTTATTGTCTGCTAATTTAGCTATAGCGTAAGTATTGCCATCTCGTTCATCTGTAAGAGCAGTGGTAGCTCCTTGAGTTAGTGAATCACAGCCATCCCAGTTTTGTAGTGTTCCTGCGGATTTGATCCAAACAGCATAGAGACTCAGGCCATCATTAGAGCCAGTATATTGTCCTGCTGTAAAAGTAATTGTTTCATTAGGGCCATAATAGTTAACGTTAGTATTAGTGGCATAGTCATATTTGTCAGACCAACCAGCAAAGCCATAACCATCTCGTTTGAAGTTTGAAGCCCATAGCGTAGCAATGGTAGCTGTGTTAGTGATAGGCTGACATCCCATCTCACCTACAGCACTAGATGCATTGGCAAAGTAGTTAATGCAACCAGATGTAGCAGTATGAGGTTGTAATGGTTCTTCACTAGCTGGATGAACTAAAGTATAGATCACTTGTCCTATGTAGCTATCTGCTGGTTGGGTCTTAGATATATAAGCTGCATAAGTAGAAGTAAGAGTAGATCCTTCTGCACTTGTTCCTAGGTCTGTACCAGAATCTCTATGGGCTACTTTAGTATAAGTAGATGGAACTACGTGGTATG
>CAMVCL010000022.1 GCA_947165975.1 uncultured Candidatus Saccharibacteria bacterium
ATAGCAGTTTTATTATTATCAATTATTGTTTTTAAGAAAAGAATGGTTAGTGATAATAAATAATCTTCATACCGCCAGAAAACAATCAACTAATGTGATTATTGACTTGAGACGAATAAAAATGCATCAAACTAAAGCTCTTACGAATATCAATCATTATTTTATGAGTCATCGCAGTAAAATTCGCCACCTGATTGTCGTAACATAATCCGAAGAAATCCTTGAAATGTTTTAGGAAGTTTAATATAATGTTAGCTATAAAAGATGCCCAAGATATTGAACTATATCAAGTGCGTCTTTTTTGTTTGATATTGATATTTTTCCACTTCGGTTTTGGTAAGCGGATTTTGATGGTGAATGGAATAAAGAAAACAGATTGGTTTAAAAATTCAAGATTCCGATCTTTAAATTCATAACTAACCTGTGATATCTATTATTATAGATATGATTATAGCATATTTTAGTGTACAATAATAAGTATGGATAATGAAAAATATGATTTTAAGGAAGGCGATTCTGAGCCTTCTGAGGTGGAAAAGGTTTTAGGTTCAATGCCGTCGTTCGAGGAATTTAGACGAACGGTTGAAGAAGAGAGTAATGGCGTTTCTGGGCTAAATGAAATAGCGGAAAAATATGGTTATAATGAAGAACTCAAGAAAACATTAGAGATGATTGTGCCGGAAATTGCAGATTATTATGATAATTTAGATGGTGTACTTAAAGTGCTTGATGAATGCCCGATCTTTATGGTTGAACCAGGGAAAAAATCTAGTGAGGCTGCAAATAAATACTTTGGCACAAATGAAGAATTGCCAACTCTGGCGTCTGGCGGTACATCTACTGTACCTAGGATTACTGAAGATGGACAACTTGAGGTTAGAAAAGGAATTGTTTTAAGAGGTGGTGATAAAAGAACCTTGCAAACTTTGGTACATGAGATTTGCCATCAAGTTGCATCTATAAATAAGGAGCCTCGTCTCGAGCCGGATGGAAGGATAAAAGTTGATACTGGATTATCATCTGAATATTATGGGATGGGCGAAGATGGCGCGATGAAGCTAGTCGGGTCGAAGTGGGTTTATTTAGAGGAAATGATGAATGCTTATGATACAGAAATGATTATGAGAGGTATTAAAGGAGATAACTACAAAAGTGACGAATATGGTATTTTGAGGGCAATAGCCTATAATTGTCCAGCTGATGTGATTCAAAAATTAGAACGATTGAGGATTCAGGGTGTTGATGTAGGGGATTCCGTTGATTATGAAAAACTTGATGGTATTAGTTCGATATTAGATGATATTATGATTGTTCCTCGTAAGATTTCTTTATCGAATAAGATGGCTGGTGGCGACAGAGAGAAAGCTAAAGAAATTCGTCGGGAAATGGATCAGCGCAACGTTGAAAAAGCGATAAATGGTTTGAATAGTTTTTGAAATGATAGATTGATATCGAGTAACAATAATATTGAGAATGTGTGATTGTATTGTAAAAGGAGAGTATGATAGAGGCTATAACTTTCTGTAAAAAAGTAAAGATTGCAATCTCGGATTTGTCGGATGGCAATATGCGGGCGTTTGAAAAAAGCGACCAGGCTGAGGTGGTTGGGAATCAATTAAAACTCGGTAATTCTCTTGGTTTGGATTCTGACCGAGTGATGAGACTAAAAACTATTTATGATGGACGAACTGAATATACGGATTATGCGGAGATAACACCGGATAATGTCGCGAATTTTAATGTACAAAAAACGGAATCTGAGATTCCTACGACTGATGGATTAGTGACAAAAGTAAAAAACCTGGGATTATTATTGCCGTTAGCAGATTGTTTGGCGATGGTGGTTTATGATGAAAAGAATGGCTTACTAGGCTTATTGCATGGGGGGCATCATAATGTTGAACAGGATGGACCGAGAAAATTTATTGAATACTTAAAAACAAGATTTGGTAGTAAGGTAGAGAATTTAAAAGTGTATTATTCACCTTGTGCACAAAATTATCCGGTACATAAATTGAACAATGAGAAGTTACCAGTTGCTGCGACAAGACAATTATTAGAAGCCGGTGTTTCGTTGGATAATATTGCAGAATCTGGTATAGATACAGTAACTGATGAGAGATTTCCGTCGCACTCAAATGGGGATACTACGAAACGATTTGCGATTATCGCTTGTATGAAGTAACTAAATCTTGATAGTTGTGACTGGGTTACCGTGATCTTTGATGAGTTTGACGAGATCTTTGGTTTGCATCCAGACGGTGGCGGTATTGTCGCAAGGATGAATGCCGATGATGCCGCCATCCGAGAAGAAGTCTTCATCTAGATAGAACTGAACTTTAGCCTCTTCGTCGTTTAGTATGCCAAGCGGTGAGACTGCGCCAGGGAATAGATGCATGATTCTATCTAGGTCATCTGCTGAGGCGAAGCTAAGATGGCGGGTGTTATAGTCCTTTTTAAATTGTTTGAGGTCAACACGCTTATTCCCCTTGACGGTAATGAGATAGTAATTTTGTTTTTTGTCGTCGCGAACGAAAAGGTTTTTAGCGTCACGGCTAGGATATGGGACGTCAACACGACCGAGTTCAGTCATGTTATAGACGGCCTCGTGTTCGGTGATTTCGTATTTAATCTTATGTTTAGTAAGATAATCGTAAGTTTGCTTTTTGTCCATAAAAACTTTCTTAATTAGTGAAAATATTATAACATATATTATCGATGGCGTTGGTTTTCTTATTCTTCTCTCTATGATAAACTAAAAGAGTGAAGCCAACAAAAAAGATACATTTTCTTAGATGGTTGTTTCCCTTGATTGTTTTGGTTTGTGCGGCGTTTGCAATAATAAATCGAGATTGGATCAGGGATTATTATCGTGGGATAATCTATCAACCTTCTAAAGCGATGGCAAAGATTCGCTCTGATTTGCAGTTAACTGATCGAGGGATGTTTTTATTTAATGCGGCACAGCCAATCTTAAATGAACGTGATGACTTTAATGTAAATTGCCGAGCTAGTGCTGTAGAGACGGCTGTGCTTGGCTGTTATGCGGCTGAGAATATATTTATTTACAATATTGTTGACGATGAATTGCAGGGCATAAGAGAATTGACCACTGCGCATGAGTTGTTGCATGTGGTATATGCAAAGATGAGCAGCAATGAGAGGGCGGTGTTTAAGAATGATCTTGATGAAGTGTATTCTGATAATCGGGCTGTCTTAGAGGAAGACTTAAAAATATATTCAGAGACTGAAAGATACGAAGAACTCTATGTGAGAGCTGGTACGCAAGTGAAGAAATTGCCTGATAGCTTAGAGGAGCACTATGCAAAAATCTTTAAGGATCAAGATAGGATAGTGGATTTTTATGAAAGTTATATTGCAGTATTTAAACGATTGAAGACAGAGATTGAGGCTTTAGAAAAACAATTAGACGTTCTGGATGCAGAAATTGATAGTAAAACTGCGAGCTATGAGCAAAGAGCAAAGGATTATAGTGCACGAGTGGATGAGTTTAATGACTGCGCGGACAGAATAGGCTGTTTTACGACAGAATCAGAGTTTTATAGCAGAAGAAATAACTTGGAAAATGAACGGGCAGCAATTGATGCATTATATGCAGAATTAAATAATCTTGTCATAAAATATAATGAATTAGTGAAGAAATATAATGGGTATGTACTGGAAACTGAGCAATTAAATAATAAGATTAATTCAAGCATTAAACCAAACAATATTAAGTAGGAGGTAAAATGGACGAAACGAATTCATTTGAGAAATTTCCCGGAAGTTCTGGTGAAGTTTCGGGTGAGAATTTGAAAAAAGCAGCAGAATGGGGAGAAGCAATGAGTTCGGGCGTGCCCGAATTTGCTGGCGCGAGTTTTTTAAATGGAACAGATAAGGGCAGTCTGAAAAAAGTAATGAAAATGGGTGAGGGTATTGGTGAGCAAATGTTTGGAACCGCAAATGAACAAAATAAGTTTTATGGTGAAGCAAATGATGCAAACGACGAAATAGCTGATGAACAAGGTGAAATGTACGATAAAGGGATTTCGGACGCGGCCGCTTTGATTAATTATGGATTAAATGCGGCTGCACTAAAATATGGAGTTGAGGTTGTGGTGCAGAAGATTAAGAACTTTGATGCGAGTGGATCGTCTGATCCAATTGGCGACTTCTTTAATTATATGGGCGTTGATGCTCCGGCTGAACGACAAAATATAGTTGATCAGAGTGCCGCTACAACGGATAGAGTTTCGGAATTTCGTGATGGCGTAAATAATCCATCACAGAAAAAATCAACGGAAGGAGCGTTTGCGGCGATAGATGATATGAAAGAGTTAATCAACGAAGTCGAAGGGGCTGACCCGCGCTATGAGGAACTACGTCAAGGAGCAAAAGCGGCTGGAAAAGGTTACTTTGATTATGCGGTGAGTGATTATGGAGTACGGGACTTAACGGGGCTATTTAAGGTTTTAGCAACGCAACGCGAAAAGGCTGAGGAGAAAGAAGAAGCATCAACTGTTGAAAATAATAATGATTATGACAATAATGATGATGAATTGACTGTAGAGGAAAAAATAGAAAAAGCTGAACAACTTAACCCCGAGATTGTAGACAAGAATGCGGCTTAAAGCACGTAGAATTTCTGCGGTATTATTGGCTCTAATTGGAGTAATAATTTGGCTTTTTGTGAATCCGCAAAGTTATGAAGAGATTTTTGCGCCAGTTGAAAATACCGGTGCGGAAAATGGTCTATATGATTACGATGCAGAGGCAGTCTCTGTTTTACGGGATGGAGATAAAAAGGCAGTCGATATTCTGGAGGAATTAGAAGTAAAGGGTCGAGCGCCAAAGACTGGTTATAGCCGCGAAGCGTTCTATAGCGGTTGGCCGACTATAGATGGTTGTTCTTTGAGACAGAGAATTATTAAGCGAGAATTTGGCGATACGGCAAAATTAGAGGAATGTATAGTAGTTGCTGGTGAATATGATGAGCCTTATACGGGTGAACATCGAATTTATACTGATAGAAGTGAGATCTCGAAAATACAGATTGATCATGTAGTGGCGCTTTCAGATGCGTGGCAAAAGGGAGCACAATATATGAATGAAGATATAAGATATAAGATAGCAACTGACCCACTTAACCTATTGGCAGTAGATGGGGTCGCTAACGAAAAGAAATCTGATGGTGATGCAGCAACATGGTTACCTGCTAATAAAAAATTTCGTTGTCAATATGTGGCAAGACAGGTTTCAGTGAAATATAAATATAAAATATGGGTAACTGAGGCAGAAAAACAAGCAATAGCAAAAATCTTAGAAAAATGCCCCAACGAGCCGGCGATTGGTGTATAATACAAGTATACTAATACTAAGTGGAGTCATTATGAAAAAGTTATTTTGGGGGTTGTCTATTGGGGCTGTAATCTTGATAATTGGAGCTTTCTTATTGGGAAAATATTCGTTTCCAAATACTTTGTCGGTATTACCAGAACCAGAATTATCGGAAGGACAGCGTGGGGAATTAGGGATTGATAAAAACATAAACGAGAGCACCATTGACAACTATTTATATCGTAGCGATTCGGTTTACCGTGACGTAAGAATGTTGAAAGATCCAGGCAACTACGAGGCGATTGGTGGGGATTCGTATTTATCGGGTTTTGTGGAAGGTTTTGAAGTCGTTCCCCTTCCTTATATCGTGAATGTTTCCGGATTACCAGATGCGGTAGGTAAGACTTATACTGGTAAGACTTTATTTACTTCGGACGGGAAAGATTATAAAGCTAATTATAAAGAATCTGTGGATATTCTTGAATCTTTATTCCCTAAGGAAAAGGTGATTTTCTTGATGTGTGGAGGTGGCGGTTATTCTGGTATGTTGAAGAACATGTTGGTAACACTAGGTTGGGATGAAAAGAAAATATATGATGTAGGCGGTTATTGGTATTATGAAGGTAAGCACAATGTGCAGGTTAAGCGTGAATTGTCTGATGGAAAAGTGGCATATGATTTTTATAAAGTGCCCTATCACGAGATTGACTTTGATGGTTTAACGGAGAAATAAGGTGAGTGCAGAAAAAAAGAAACAGATGGGGGTGTTGGCTTTAATTGTGTTATTAATTGTGGTTCTCGTAGGCAGCTTGCTGTTTGTGGGGGCGGTAAGTGGCTGGTTTGAGGATCCTAAAGTAGTACTAAGTGAAGAGTATTATACTGAATCTTCAGAATTGAAGGATTTGTCAGTTGAAGATTATCAAAATTTGATTGATGATGAAAAATCTTTCTTGATATTCGTTGATCAAAAAGAATGTAAGACTGCAGATAGATTGCGTGGATATATGAAAGACTATATGAAAGACAAGGGTGTGATGGTGTATCGGATGATGTTTTCGGAGGCAAAAGATTCTTCGCTTCACGATTATGTGAAATATTATCCTTCAGTTGTGATTATTGATAAAGGAAGAATTAGGACGTTTTTGCGAGCTGATAGCAATGAAGACACAAACAAATATAATGAGTATGAAGCTTTTATGACTTGGATGGATAGTAATATTGATCTTAAAGCTAAGGGTACAGAGTGAAATATACTTGTGGAAAACTTTACGATAATATTATTTAAAAATTACTTGACAATAAATTAATGCTTATGTAAAATTGAAAGTGTTAAAGGTTATACATATCGTTAACAACAAAAACAAATTATAATTTCCACAAATGTGGAGGAGAAAAAATATGAAAAAATCAATAATTGCAACAGGCGCAGCTTCGTTGGCACTTGCTGCGATGCCGGTTGTTGGCGCGTTTGCTGTTGGTAACAGTGTAGTTGATCAGGTTCAGATCACAATTGATGGTTCATGTTCTGTCGCTAACAATGCAGGATCAACTAGCGGTACGGCTAATTCTTTTAGTGCAACGTTAACTAACGGTGGTGAGAAAAATTGGACAGCTGGCGGTACTGGTGATAGCGCTGGCGGAACACTAAAAGTTTCTTGTAACAGTGGTTCTGGTTGGAATATAACGGCTATTGGCTCAAGTGATACTGCAAATGGTAGCACTATTACGTCGATGACCCCAAGCACTGCTGGTAGTACTCCAATTGCAACGGGCGCAGGTAGTGATACAACATCTGGATGGCAATTCCAGGTCACTGGTACTGGTACTATCACGACCTATAACTCCTATAGTGATGTTCCATCTACTGCTACAAAAGTTGCTACCAGCAATGTTGCTGCTTCTCAGAGCGTAATTAACACTGGCTATCATGTTAAAGTTAGCTTGACTCAACAAGCAGATACTTATACTGGTAAAGTAACTTATACTGTTGCTGAAGGCGCTTAATTAATAAAAAAAACAGCCCCTAGGGGCTGTTTTTTTATTCGAAATATGTTATATATGTATATATAAGTGGAGAGGTAAAAGTGGATAAGGATAATTCTGACATAAAAAAAGACAAACGCCCAATGATTTATCTTATCGTTTTATTG
The DNA here is from genome assembly GCA_947165975.1 of uncultured Candidatus Saccharibacteria bacterium. Classification (GTDB taxonomy): domain Bacteria; phylum Patescibacteriota; class Saccharimonadia; order Saccharimonadales; family Saccharimonadaceae; genus Nanosyncoccus. The sequence goes on from CAMVCL010000022.1 coordinate 7,488, forward strand.
ACAATTGTTTTTATACTTGTTGTCGTCGTTATATATATCTTATCACAAAAAAAAGAGGTGCTCGATTCTGATGGTAGGAAAATCACGAATAGCGATATGGTTATTTGTTCTACTAATGTTGCTGAGGATGCTTTCTTCGTTTCTGATGTTGCAGTTAAGAGAACGCATGAGATTAGAATGACCCTTATGGACGATAAGATAAAAAAAATATCCTATACTTTTTATGGTGAGTATGATTCTAATGAAGACGTGGTCGAAGACGAAAATAAGCTTCACTCTGATTATAATATTTATATGGGTGAGAATGGCGTCGATATAAACATATTGAATCCAACCTATTCTACGGAAGGTAATACTTTAAAAATTGGTCTTTTCCTTGACGAGTTTAGTAGAATTGATAGTGTGATTGATGATTTTTTTCTTATTGATGATGAAGATTTAAATCTTATAGGAAATAATAAGGCTGACGAGTTGACTGATTACTATAAAAAACAAGGTCTTTTTTGCGTGAAAAAGTAATAGAGATGATATAATAGCAAGAAATAAGGAGGTAGATGGTTATTAATAAAAAGTATTTACTATTAGCGGTGGTGGTCTTAGGGTTGGTGTTTAGTGGTGCAAAAGTTTTTGCCGCGCAGGATAATAAAGCAGAATCTATTATGACTATTTCACCACCTAAGCAAAAAATCCTACTTGCGCCAGGTGAAAAATTTGAAGGTACAATTAAAGTATCAAATTCTTCTAATGCTCAGCAGGATTTGAAATATTCTGTCACGATTGGATCATATGGCATAGGTAAAGATGAGAATGGAAAAGTAGATTATGAAATGACCGATGTAGATACCGTAACAAATTACAACCAGATTATGGAATGGATTACGTTGGGCAAAGAAAACGGCACAGTTGCTCCAAACGAAACCGATACAATCCCATTTACTATTGATGTCCCAAACGATGCTCCAGCTGGTGGACAGTATGCTTCGATAATAGTTCAGGATGATACTGGTCATGAAGAAGGGCAAACGTCTGGAAATGGCGTTATGATTCAAGGCATTGTAAGATTCGCATCAAGTATTATCGCGGAAGTATCTGGCGAAACAAGAGAAGAAGGAGAGATTATCGAAAATACTTTACCAGCTTTTCTATTAAATAGTTCATTAGAAGCAAATTCTTTAGTAAAGAATAATGGTAATGTGCACACTGATGCAGAGTATATATTACAAGTGTGGCCACTTTTTAATGGTGAAGAAATATGTACCAACGAAGAAAAACCAGAAACTAGTTTGATTCTTCCAGAAACCGAGAGATATCATGTTCAGTCTTGTAACTTACCATCATTTGGTATTTTCAGGGCAAAGCAAACGGTGAAGATATTCGGTGAAACTTCAACTATGGAACGCGTAGTGTTTGTGTGCCCGCTATGGTTGCTATTCTTGATAATCTTTATCATTGTCGCATTAGTGATCTGGCTAATAACGAAAATACGTGCGAATAGAACTAATAGAGCAAAAAGTACTGACTAGCATATATAATATAAAATACCGCCTTAAGGGGCGGTATTTTTTTGAAAAATCTTTAAAAAAGGTGTTGACTTGGGCAAAAAAGTGCGATATAATGGGGGAAGTTTAAGCAAGTCGTGTTTTGCGACCTCTACAAAAAAGAAAAGGAAAGCGAGGGAATCTTTTGAGGTCGCTTGAACGATTTCAAAATTCTCTTTAAGACTCTCTGTTTAACAATTTGGAAACGATAAAGATTTTAAAGACGGAACGAGCGATTGAATTCTTTGATAAAATCAAACTTCGATTGCTAGTTAAGTCAATGCATAAAAAGGTAATTAAGGGCACTGATAGTGGATGCCTTGACAATCAATACCGATGAAGGCCGTAGGACTCTGCGATAAGCCTCGGGGATCTGAGAACGAGAAATGATCCGGGGATTGCCGAATGGGGAAACCTAATGTGGGTCATGCCACATTGTCGCTACCTGAACACATAGGGTAGAGGACGGGAACGGACCGAACTGAATCATCTTAGTAGGCCCAGGAAAAGAGAATAACCAA
>CAMVCL010000023.1 GCA_947165975.1 uncultured Candidatus Saccharibacteria bacterium
GTAATAAAGCATCCTCTACTAGTAATGCTGTTACTGGTGATAGGCCTACTATTAGTTTTAATGATAATAGTGGCAAAACGGACTCTTCTTCAAGCTCTAGTGACGCTAAAAAAGACACCACTAATAAAACTAATAATAATATCACTAGCAGCAATGATGGTTCGCTCACGGGTACCCAGAAATACGAAAAATCCATTGCCTCTGGATCCTTTGGCCTTAAACTTAAAGTGCCAGGGGCAGTTACGTTTAAAACTAGCAATTCTAGTGTTGCCGAAGTCACTACTAAGGGCATTGTCTATCCAAATGATGTCGGCACCGCAGTTATCACAGCTTCTTCCGGCGGTAAAAAACTTTCAATTACCGTCAAGGTAACACCTAGAAAAAGTAAACCTACCATCGGCGAAGCAGCCTCAGGTAATAATGGTTTTGGGGATCAGAGTGGTAAAGAAGTACACACTAGAAAATGGTACAAAAACAAGTCGTACGGCAACTGGAATTATGTTTTTAGATTTAAGGATCCTACTAAAGCCGAAATAGCTGCTGCGGCCATGATCGCAACTTGTAAAAATAATAAAATTGGCTATGAAAACAAGAACAAATCCAAAAGCATGTCATTCACTTATGCATTGCGTAAAGTTAATTGGGACCCGAGCAAAGTAACTTCTAAATGTGGCACAGCATGTTCTCAATGCGTCCTAACCATGGTTCAGGCTGCCGGACTAAACCGTAGCAACAAAGACTATCCATATAAAAATGCTCTTAGCGGTGCCAATAGTTTAAAAAAGAGTTCAAGCTTTAGGACCATTACAGATTCTAAATATACGAAAAACTATGACAGGCTCAAGGCTGGCGATATTCTCGTTGATACCGAAGGTAGTCGCCATATGATTATGGTGGTTGACTAATCGATCCCGCTTGCGTTTTTCCTTAAAGTGTGCTATAATAGAACTATGCCTGCAGCAAAGCGAAAATCAACAAAAAACACCAAAAAACGCAGCACTAAAAGCCGCGCTAAAGAGGCTCCTGTCGAACACGAACTTCCTGGTGGTTTTTGGCGTCAGATTAGCGCAGTTTTAATGATTGCTTTAGCGCTCTTTTTTGTCATAACTTGGTTCGGCCAAGGTGGCACCATACTTAACGAAGTGCACAGATTTATCCTTCAGGGACTTGGTTTTGCTACATTTTTTATTCCAGCTTTACTAATCTACCTCGCGGTCAAGATCTTTCGCGCGGAAGACAATCGTGTTGCAGTCCCAGTCTATCTCGCGAGTATTCTTATGATTTTATGGCTTGCCGGTATCGCTGCAATTTTCAAACAAGGTGGAATTGTTGGTGATTGGCTCAACTCCCTCATGTTGAACTTTCTAAATCAAGGCGTCGTTATCTTTATATATATTATTTTGATTTTTATTACTGCACTATTTATTTTACAACTTTCACCAGTCACATTATTTAACGGCACTAAGAATCTTACCAAACATGAAAAGCAGAGAGATGAAGATGAGCCCAAAAAGAAGAAGCTTGGTCAACTCGAGATTAAAGTCAATTCCGGCCTAGGTAATCCCGAATCATCTACGAGCAACAAAGCTCCTAGCCTCCTTCACAAATCTGCCATCAAAAAACCCACTCCAGCTGCCGCCGAATCTGCAAAAGAACCCAGCGCCTTAGTCGCAGTTTCTGATCCCGACTGGAAAATGCCTACCGTCGATCTTCTAGAAAAGAAACAATCTCCCGCTGATGCCGGTAACATTCAGCAAAATGCCTACATCATTAAATCTACCCTTGCCGAGTTCGGCATCGATGTCGAAATGGAAGGCGCCAACGTTGGCCCACGCGTTACTCAATACACTATGAAACCACCTGCAGGTGTCAATCTGAGTAAAATTCTTGCTCGCGACAAAGAACTTGCACTCAACCTTGCAGTCGATAAGATTCGTATTGAAGCGCCAATCCCGGGCACTCGTTCAGTTGGTGTTGAAATTCCTAACGCTCGCTCTGCTGATGTTCGCTTGCGTGGCGTAATTGAATCCAGTGAATGGAAAAAATCTACCGACCCGCTTGCCTTTGCAGTAGGGAAAGATATTTCTGGGCATGCTGTGATCGCTAATCTCGCCAAGATGCCTCACCTATTGATTGCTGGTACCACTGGTTCTGGTAAATCCGTTATGACTAATACGCTGATCAGCTCACTACTTTATCGTAATGCACCTTCAGATATGAAACTTATCATCGTCGACCCTAAACAAGTCGAGATGGCCCAGTATCAAGACATCCCACACCTTCTCACTCCAATCATTACCCAGACCGACAAAGCTCTCTCTGCTATGAAGTGGTCAGTTGGCGAAATGGAGCGTCGCTATACATTAATGGCCGAAGAAAAGGTTAAAAATATCGCTGATTATAATACCAAAATAGCTACGCAAGCCGAAAAAGACGATGAAAAGAAAGCTAGCAAGATGCCTTATATTGTTATTGTTATCGACGAGATGGCCGATCTTATGATGATGGCTGGCAAAGATCTCGAAATGCTTATTGTGCGTATTGCGCAAAAAGGTCGCGCCGCTGGCATTCATCTCGTACTCGCTACTCAGCGCCCAGAAGTCAAAGTGATTACTGGCCTTATCAAAGCTAACATTCCAGGCCGTATTGCCTTTGCCGTTGGCTCACAAATGGACTCTCGTATCATGCTTGACCAAGGAGGTGCCGAAAAACTTCTCGGCAAAGGTGATATGCTTCTTCTCACAACTGAAATGATGGGCAAACCTCGTCGTATTCAGGGTGCATGGGCATCAGACGCCGACATTGCTAAAGTCACCGACTTCCTTCGCGCTCAACGTCCGCCCGAATATAACGACGAAGTTGTTGCACAACAAGTTGCCATCAAAGGTATGCCAGGCGGCGGTGGCGCTAGTGACCTCGGTCGTCGTTACGACCCAAATGATCCAACCGTCCGAAAAGCAATTGAAATCACTTTAAAACAAGGTAAATTCAGCACTGCATCATTGCAAACTTGGCTTGGCAAAGGTCACGGTTTTGTTGCTGGTCTTGCCATTTGGCTTGAGGAGATTGGCGTCATCGGCCCTCAAAACGGCAACAAACCTCGTGAAGTCCTCATCACATCTATGGAAGAATTCGACGAGTTAGCAGGTATTTAGTCTTCCTTATTATCGCAAATAAGTATATAATAAACATATGCGGTTATGTTTGAGAGGTAACCTAAATGAAATAAAATTTTTGATTTTCAAAAAACCACATACTTTTTTCTACATCCTCAAAACTTTTACAGTAGTACTATTAATCTTTTACCTAATGTTCTCACAAACATCATTCGTCTCCGCTCATACTCTCTCTATCACCTCCTCTGGTGCCCAAAATATTGATGTCTCAGGCTTAGATTCGGGAACGGCTATAGGCGTAGATAACATTGCAGTATCTACTTCTTGTCGTTATGGCTATAACTTCACCCTTAGTACATCAGTTAATAATAACAATCTATATCTGAACGGCGATAGTTCTAATAACACTTCAAATACCTACTTTACTCCAGCAGACGGTGCCACAGCTTTATCTAATTCTTCTAATAGATGGGGCTATTACTATGATGATGTAGCTCCTACTACACCCCCCACTGCGTCTAACATTTTTAGTGCTATCCCGGCACTAGGCTCTACTCCAGCCACCATTAAGTCCTCACTTACTACTCCTAGTGCCTCTGACATCAATGATACTTTTAATATCTACTATGGCGTCTCCTCTTCATCTAATTTGGTGCCTGGAACCTACAGAATGATACCAGACACCAATAACAATAATAATGCTGGTACAATTATTTATCGGGCTACCATGGCAGAGAACTGTATACCATATACTATACAGTTTAATCCTACATCCACTGCTAGTGGTGCTAGCATATCCGGAACTGGTACTATGAGCCCACAAGAAGTTTATCCAAGTGACACCATTACCTTAAGCCCCATGTCCTTTACTCCACCATCAGGTTATGAGTTCATGGGTTGGAACACAGCACAAGACGGCTCTGGTGACTATTATGAGGACGAAGCAGAAGTAACTGGACTTGTCTCTGGTGGTGGCACTATCACTCTTTATGCACAGTGGTATATCCCACCATACCTATATAATGCAGTAGCAAATCTAGTAAAAACTAGTAATGGATCATCCCGAACTCAAACCCTTGCTGATATGCAAGCTGTAATCACCAAACCTACATCATCTGATCCAGCCACTGACACCTCTAATTCTGGTGTATTCTTATACGATGCCACTACTTTTGGCACAGCTTCCGATGCATCAAATGATTATCCTATTTACTATTATCGTGGGATTTTGGATAGTAATTTAGGCAATAATTATAATACAAACGGTTCGACGGGTGATGGTGCCTATTATCCAAACTACGTTAAACTAAACAATAATACTTGTTGGAGGATTGTCAGGACTACCGGTTCTGGTGGAGTAAAAATGGTCTACAATGGTCTTTATGGTGATTCAACCACGGGATCCTGTGCCAATTCAGCCACGAATGCTACGACTAAAACAACAATTACTTTCTCATCTTCATCAACTCGCAGGCAATATACGGGCTACACTTATAATCCAAATCCAAGTGGCAACGGCTGGGTGTCAGTAGACACGGTATATGGAAATGATGCCAATTATTCTACGACTAATACAACAGATTCAACTATAAAGGACTATTTAGAGAACACATGGTACGTCAATAATATGGCAGACTATACAGATATACTTGAACCAAGTGCGGGTTATTGCAATGAAAGAGTATTTTATACAGAATCAGGCAACATCATAACAACAGCTATCCCTGATTCAATTTATACAACAGGAGAGGATTTTGGAGGCTCTTCCCTTAGAAACTTAAAATCAGGAGGAATGCTTACACTCGCTTGTCAGCGTCAGACAGTAGATTTATATACCACCCCTGCAGCAAACAATGGTAATAAACAATTGAAATACCCAATAGCGTTACTTACTGCAGATGAATTAGCGCTATCCGGAAGCGGCAAAAGTAACAATCAGGAGCCTACAGAAGTAACGTCTTTTTCGTCGAATTATAGCTATAGCTCTTATTTAGAATCATATTCTGCTCTAAGTTGGCTTATGTCTCCAGACGATAGAGATGGCACTATGACTATGGGGTATGGATTGTCTGGCGCAATGGTAAGCTATAATCAATCATATGCTCGTCCAACCATTTCGCTTATCCATGATATTTTTATTGTTTCTGGCAACGGTACTGCTAATAATCCATGGATCATATCAACTGAGAAACCCAAACCATCAAGGACTATTAATCTCTACAACGCCGTCGAAAAACAAAGCAAAGGTACTCAAACATTATCTAATCTACAATCCACTATTTCTACCTCTAACTCTGGTGTCTATGAATATGATAGCTCAGTCTTTGGTGCAGACACTGACGGTGTCAAGCAAGACAATACCAAGGCTAAGATTTACTACTATCGCGGTATTCTAGACAACTCCTTCACTACTTCTACTTATGGTTCCAGTGGTGACGGTGAACTTTCGCCAAACTACGTTATTCTTTCTCCTACTGGCGAAAAGGGAACTACAGACACTTGCTGGCGTATCATCAGGACTACTGGTTCAGGTGGTGTCAAAATGATTTACAATGGTAGATGGACTGGTTCAACATGTGCCAATGCTCAAACTAACGCTCAAACTGGAACGAGCTATTATAATAGTAACGGCTCTACTGCGGCTCGTCGTATTGCCCTTGCCGGATACACTTATAATTCTTATGGCTCCAGTTCTAGTACTACAAATACCGCTGTTGACACATTATTTGGCAGTAACACTAATTACTCAGGCAATACTAATAACTCAGTAATCAAGAGCAATGTGGATTCCTGGTACAATAATAATCTAAGTAACTATACAAGTATTTTAGAGTCTAATCCTGGTTTTTGTAATGACCGTTCAGTCTATACTAACACGGCTGGTACTACTGCGGCAACTCAATTAAGACCAACTGGTTCTACTACTTCATCTGGGACTACTGCTTATTTTGGTGCATATTCTAGAAATAATTATAATAGTAGCACTAGAATACCTAGTCTAGCATGCCCTCGTAATGCAGCAGACGTCTATAGCACTAGCACAGCAAGCGCTGGCAATAAACAACTCTCTGTACCTGCCGCCCTTATTACTGCGGATGAATTGTCCTTTGCTGGTGCAGGCGCTCAAACCGCCAATCAAGGTTCCGCTTATAGTACTAGCTCTTTCATCCGTTCTGGCTCGGATTTTTGGACCATGACGCCTAGCAGCAGGACCACAAGTAATAATCGTGCCACTTTGATGTATTATTCAAGCGGTGCTAACACTTATCTATCCAGTATAAGTATGTATAGTAACTACGGTGTGCGCCCAGTTATCTCCTTAAAAGAGGGAGCCGAGGCAAAATCTGGCACCGGCACTGCCACCGACCCGTGGGTAATAGAAGCTCCATAGTAATTCACCCTTGTTATCATCTTAAAGATATGCTATAATTAACCTAATATTAGCTCAGCAGGTGTGTCAACCCGAGAGAAAACGGAGAACAGCGCTTGCTTTAACCAAAGGAGTATTCATGAAAGACTATGAACTCACAGTCTTGTTTCATCCCGACCTTGAGATGAACCTAGACCCTGCCGTAGATAAGGTGAAAAAACTCATCGAGTCGAATGGCGGCAAAATTACCAAAGAGGAGAATGACGGTAAAAAACGTCTCGCCTATAAGATTAGCAATCAAGAGTTCGCTGTATATTATTACATCGATCTCGAGCTTCCAGCTGAAGCTCCTGCAAAGATTAGTAGCGCGATGAACATCAATGACGAAGTTCTCCGTTATCTTCTTGTCCGCACTGACGAACGCAAAGCCAAATTCGCAGCTCGTCATGCTGCCAAGGCTACAAACGAAGACGAAGAAGAGGGAACTATTAACTCAGAAAAAGGAGAATAACTTATTATGCGCGGTTTTAGTAAAGCAATCATCACCGGTAATTTAACTCGCGATCCAGAACTTCGCACTACTCCTAACGGTGCTAGTGTTTGCAGTTTCTCGGTCGCTGTCAATCGTGTCTTTAAGGATGCCAGTGGCGAGCAAAAAGAAGATGTCTCTTACATCGATTGCTCTGCCTGGGGTCGTTTAGGCGAAATGATCAGCCAATATGCTAAGAAAGGCTCTGGCGTACTTGTTTCTGGTCGTCTCGACCAACGTAGTTGGGAAGACAAAAACGGTGGTGGCAAACGCTCTCGTGTCGAAATCGTCGTCGAAGATTTTAATTTCGTCAGCGGTCCACGTGGTGATGGAGGTAATTCTGGCAGTTTTGGTGGAGATAATTCCAATGCAGCTGATGCTGCCAGTGATATTCCAGATGACGTCCCTGAAGAAGAGATTGATTTAAGTGACGTTCCATTCTAATCAAACTAATAAATCAAACGAAGGAGAATTTAATGAAAAGGATTAAAAGCGATCCCAACCTATACTTCGATTATCGCGATGTCAAAACCTTGCAACGTTACATCGATAGCTATGGTCGTATTGAGCCAGTCGCAAAGACCGGTCTTAGTGCTAAACAACAACGCCAACTTGCTGTCGCTATCAAACGTGCTCGTCATTTGGCTCTCTTGCCATTTGTCACTAAGTAATCGATAAAGGAGTAATATGTACGGACCAACAGATCTAAAGAAAAACACTCTTATCACTTTAGACGGGCAAC
>CAMVCL010000024.1 GCA_947165975.1 uncultured Candidatus Saccharibacteria bacterium
ATTCGTAGTTTGGATCTGTTGGCCCATTAGTGGTGAGTGGGTTTGGTTTAGGTCTAACACCGATTTCATAATCTACATTGAATTCTTCACCAGCTGGGATTGCTGTGTCTGTTGGAGTGGTAATCTGGCCATCTGTTTTGAAATTGTAAGGGATACGACCATAGGCAATTTTAAACTTTTCCCTAATGTCCACTGTGCCTAAATTCTTATTACTATTATTAGTAAAGGTAATCTGTCCAGGAGTTGTTTGCACTCCAGAATGGACATTAGTAATCGCTCGTTCGTTTATACTACGGCCAGCATTATTCACATCAACCGTCACAGAATTAGGATCAGGCTTTTTACTCCCCGTATCACCATTATTATAATTATGTCTGCTTACCTCACTGCCAGTGCCAAACTCGGTATTAGGACTAATTGCTTTTTGAATGCTAAAGGCATTGCTCCATGATGGACTATGGCTAGCATTAAATGCAGTACCGAATTGTCTGTCGTTTCCGTTGATAACACCTCCGACACCACTACTAGTCTGAATTCTGAATTGTTGAGGTCGTAGATAATAGGTGTATTGTAAGTGTGGCCAATAAGTTGCTCTATACATCAATTTATCACCAGGCTTAGCATACACAGTCCGTTGATAATTATTATATTTACTTACAGTATCGTTACGTACTTTAATATTGATAAATGAGGTGTCACCAGAAGGTAAGTTTGGATCTTCAGGATCATCTGGTCCACCGTTTGGTCCAGGATTATTCGGAGAACCCGGATCGCCAGGTTGAGATGGACCAAGTGCCGAAGCACAAACTTCAGAATGAACATCTGGGCCATTTGGCTTAGACTTATAGGTAATTCTTTCACATACAACCATACCTGGATACATAGTAAATGAATTTGTAGCAACAACTTTTTCTGAACCATTATTATTAGAAGAACCGCTTGCTACATTACTATTATTATTTATCCCCCTAACAGAATCATCACTTTTTCTCAAATTAGATGTACGACTTACCTTATATGTAGTAGTGCCATTACCACTCGTACGCTTAATCTTATGTTGAAAAGTAACGTTACATCCATTAATGGTATCACAATTACTGATAGTTCCAGTATTAGAAACTGTATCTTTAGAATATCCCGCCGTAGCACTTGCATCACCGGATAAGACAGATTGAGCCTGCCATTCGTCACTATTTACACAAATATAGCCAAGTCCATCCGGAAGTGTACCGCTACTATAGCTTGCGCAGACACCTTCCGTATCCATCTTACAAAAATATTTCGCCGTAGCTGTATCGACTCTTGTACCTTCTGCAATAGTACCATTTTGCAACTTTGCCAAAACTGTATCTCTTTCCAGCATACCTTTAGTCTGTATAGTAGCAGGTCTATAGAGCTTAGATTCATTTCCGTGAACATTTTCATAAGTTGCACTCACTGATGATGGCCCAAAATACCTAATTTTATCCTTATCCGTGTCATGCCATCCATCAAACGCTAAAGCCAAATACCAATCATATCCAGCCTTATTACATTTAGTGGCCAATTTCTTATCGTATCCACCCCCTCTCAATGCACCTATCGTAGTACAAGCAGCAGTCTTCTCTTGTTTATCCCTATCCTTACAATATATCGGACCTTTTTCATAAGATGTCTTATATAATTTATATCCTGCATAATATTCATCCTTTGTTTTAAAAAGTTTCCAACTTATTCCGCCCGTCCCATCATCACTAGGATATACGCCCCACCAGCTAGGCTTACCACAGTTACTTGTGCATACGTCATCAGAATCACCACCAGTTCCACTAGATGCAAATACTAGACTGCTAGATGGCCCTATTAGACAAACCATCATCATCAATAATAGTACACCGGCTAATAAAGATTTTCTATTGCTCATCATGATCTCCCTCATCTTCATTTAAAATATCCTCACCAATTATACGATAATCATCGCCCGCTACAGCATCAGAGTATTCTTTACTCTTCATTACCTCATCAATCTTATCTCGATAATATGTTTCTTTCGCCACACTATCGCATTCTGAAGCCACCTCTAATCCACTTACATAAAAACCATATAGATTCAAAATCGGTAGTTTTGCAGAATACTTGGTCTCAAGAGTGTCAATCCATTTTAAGGCAACTTCGCAATCATCTTCTAAAACCAAATCCGATGTTCTATCCATAATTAAATCATTAAATAACTCGTACTTTTCTTCATCATATGCTTTTTGGATACTAGCGTCATATCTCTTATCTAAATTCTCTCCCGATTCCTCATGACTCAAACAAACCCTCATTTCATATTCGTCCGTCATATCCTCACAGGATGTTTCTTTCTGCCCACCATCACTCATGTTATTGCAAATAATCCAGATCACGAGACCTACTATTATAATTAATAACGAAATTAAAATAGCAATCAAAACACCTGGTTTTATCTTGCCATCAGCTTTTTGCTGATTATTTATATTACCCTCTTCCATACTATATATTTTAGCATAAGAATCTTAAAAATATCATTTTTCTTTACATTTTTATCACAACATGCTACAATAACTCTATACTGATTAAACCGACCGAATAGGCCGGTTGTTTTAATATAAAGGAGTAATATGGAAAATCTAGACCTCAAGCAAATGTCCGCCATGGTAGACATTATCGCAGAAGAAAAAGGCCTACCTAAAGATACTGTTTTAAATGTGATCGAACAAGCCATTGCTGCTGCATGGCGTAAAGATAATGGCGATCGCGAAATGAATGTTCGCGCCGTTCTAAACACCAAAACCGGCGAAGCTGATGTTTATGTCGCACGTGAAGTCATCGAAGATGGCCTTGCCTATAATCCTTCTACCGAAATCCCCCAGAGTGAAGCTGGCAAAAAAGCCGAGCTCGGCGATATCGTTGAAGAAAAGCATAAGGTCACTTCTTTTGGTCGCGTAGCCGCTGGTACTGCTAAACAAGTTGTCATTCAACGTCTCCGTGAAGCCGAAAACGATGCCGTCCTTACTGCTTTCGAAGATAAAATCGGCACTATCATCACCGGAACTGTTTCCAGGGTTGAACCCAAACTCGTTCGCATCGATCTTGGCCGCGCAACTGGTATTATGCCTCGCTCCGAGCAGATCGATGGCGAATACTACGCCGTAGGCTCACGTATTAAAGTCTACATCAAGAAAATTGAGCGTGGCGATCGTGGCGCTCAGTTAATTCTTAGCCGCGGTTCCGCCGAATTTGTTGAATGCCTCTTCCGCCAAGAAGTCCCGGAACTCGAAAATCATACTGTCAAAATCAAAGGCATCGCTCGAGAAGCCGGACGTCGCACCAAGATTGCCGTCATGTCCACTGTTCCTGGCATCGACCCAGTTGGTACTTTTGTCGGTGGTCGCGGTATCCGTGTTCAAGCCGTCATGAATGAAATCGGCGACAAAGAAAAAATTGATATTATTAACTGGAGCGATAACGTATCTGAATACATCCGTGAAGCCCTAAGTCCAGCCGAAATCATCAAAGTTGAGATCGACGGTAAAAAAGCCAAGGTATACGTTTCCGACGAACAACAATCAATCGCTATCGGTAAGCAAGGTCAAAACGTCCGTCTCGCTTCTAAGCTTACTGGCTATGAAATTGATATAGTGCTCCAAAAAACCACACCTAAGAAAAAGAAGCAAAACGTCGAAGACTCCCTTCTGTCAGCTATTGAAGAAGTCAGCTCTGACGACGCCGAATAATACTAACACCAAAAAATCCCGCTATATTCAGCGGGATTTTTTTAGTTATTCGCACAGAATATTTCGCCACTTTCTAGAGCATATAATACACCAACTTTTCTACTCGTAGATTTAGTTACGCCGTTTTCTTCTCCATTGCAACGACCGCCCACTATCATATATATAATATGTTCAGATTCTGGCGAGTCTCCTCCTATCGTGTAAGAATTATCCGTTTCTGATACGACCAATTTACTATTCTCATTTTCATAATCAGACACCATAATGTCTTCCGTCTTTGACCAATCTGCTGTCAAATAAATATTATAAAATTCACCAGAAGGATCTTTAAAAGTATTATCTGTGGCATCAGGATTAATATAATTCTTCATTAATTCGCATAGCGGCTTACTCACGTCGCAATTAAACGCATCTTCACCAGCCAAATATGTTGCCCCTTCCGGAATCTTTCCTCTATTGTTAGCTTGATATTGCCCAATAAGAGATAATAAGAGCGAGATGTCATTACGTCGCTGAGTATCTCTCTGTATCATATCGGCAGAAGAATCTTCTTCCTGTTCTTCTTGCGTCGAATCGGTAGCACTCTGCGATTGCTCAACCGGCTCAGTATTTTTATTATTATTTAGTAACATCACTACCGCTATACCAATACCAATTACAACCAGCACACCGATAATCGCACCAATGATTTTATAGTTAATCTTCGCCTTGGGTGCTTGCGATTGCAAATCAGATTGAGGCATTAATGATTGCGGTTCTGATTGAAACGATTGCGAATCCACTTCTGCTTGACTCATTTGTGACTGCATTTCTGATTGAGGTACTTGTGATTGAGCCTCTGATTGAATTTCTTGTGGTTGCATATCCGGTTGAGGTTGAGATTGAGATTGAGGTTGTTGCGGCTGTTCTTCTGGAAAATTTTGCGGAAAATTCTCGTTATCCATTTTCTCCTTTCAATTAATACTTATGGTTCTATTATATATTAAAACTCGAAAATAGGAATCCCCCGCCAAAAGACGGGGGTTTGTTAGAGTGACTCATCTTCTGATATTGTAATGGCTCCATAACGTCGCCAATAATATTGTCTTGTATCTTTTATTGCTGCTGTTTCACCAGCACACGAAACTGTAACCAAAAATACGTCAATCACAAAGAACAATACGATTAACGCCAAAACGTCGATTACCCAACTCATAAAACCAAAACTCTTCGTTGCGGCATGTAATAATTCAAAGTCCTGAATGATGAAGCATATTAACGCTACCACAGAAAATATAGTTGCGCTGATCAAATACCACATCTGACTTATTCTTGTACTATACCTTACAAAATAATCTCCGTTATTATAGAAGTCACGTTCTATGTGTTCCGCTTTTTTTTGCTGTTCTTTTGGAACATAATGATTAAAATAGCCCATTAATCCAGCAAATACAAAACCAACCATAACTATAGTCACCCAACTTGGTAATGTACCTTCGACCACAATTAAACCCCCCTTCTCCATAATATACAAGTCGAACTCTCTGACCCTATTATATCGCTTTTTTCACTAAAAATCCACCCAGAAGGGTGGACTTTTAGCTTAATCTAGATAACTACTTTTTATCAAATTTAACTTTGTGAATATATTTGCGGTTCTTTAATATGGTCCCCACAGAAAGCGCAACTACAACGATACCCAAAGTTGCCATGACTCCGTTGAACTTCGTATTGTCGCTACTTTCAATATAATTACCGGTATTTGGAGCTCCTACACCAGAAGTATCAGGAACCAATACATAATCAGATGCTGGTTTAGTATAAGCCATAACCGAAATCGTATTATCGTTACCCGCAATCAATTCAAACCCTTCAGACTCTACGATGATAGTAAAGTCACCAGATACAGGAGCAGGAGAATCTAAATTGACCGTTCTTCTACCTGCATCCATCGGTCCATAGTTGATATTCTGGAAATACTCACCAACTCCATCATTATCGATATCTACACTAACCTTCATCTTCATCTCGGTATTTTGTGCAGCTAATAGATCTACACCAACTGCAGTCACATCCTGATCCCCATCACCTGACATTCTAAACAACAATTTGCCATCTTTCGCCGTAACAGTAGCCTTTGTCATATCATATACATTCTGATAATCATTTTTGGAAATACCAGAAATTGCCGCAAAATCGATCGTGCCGCTACTTGCCGAAGTTTCAAAGTCATAGCCTAAGTGCACAAATTCGTGTCGATTCAAGTTATTAATCATATCGGCAACTTGCGTAGCAATAGTTTGGATTTCCGCATCAGTCTTACCATTTAATGCCCCAGTTTCCCTCAATAAATCCATATATTTTTCGGCAGTAATACCATTATCACTAAACATAGTAGATTTACCATGAGAATTTTGTAAGATAAAAGCTCCTCTCTTAGCGCCGCGCGTACCATCATTATAGGTATAATTATCGTCCCAGCCTACAATTGCCATAGCGTGACCACTTCGGCTATCACAAACCGTACCTTTATCAATAACTGTTTCCGTAGCAGCATCCCAACAACCTTCTGTCTCAGGTGCATAAGTACCAACATATACTGCCCCATCCATATAGACTTTTTGTTTAATCTTCGCAATTACATCCGCATCCATCCTACTATAGTGTTCAAACCCATCCACCACATATTCTGCTTTATTCCCTAGAATCTGAGCTTCAGACATCGTCTTGTTGTATTTGTCAAAATCAAACATCACGCTGAAATCGTTATACTTATTAAAGGTATCGAAATTAGCCAAAGTCGAATCATTGGCCTTCATTCTAGAATAAAAGTCATTTTCACGATCAACTACATAGTCACTTCTAGTACCCAAGTTAGCAATCAAGAAATTGCCACCATCACCGACACCTCTATCAATATTGTATTTACTCTTCAAAAATCTACCATACTTAGTCAAAGGAGACATAACGTAATCCAGCTGCTTTGGCGCAAACTCAATTGTAGTACCCTTCTTTTTCTTCATATAGGATTCCATCGCAGTAGTTGTAGCGTACGCCCAACACGCTCCGTCTCCACCTTGATTTTTTTGAGTTGTCGCATAGCCACTCGTAACTAAATTATACGAACTCGGCAAATCAACGCCGCCTCTGCCAGCTTCAACATTTGCTGGTGTAATATATTGATTTGGAATCAATACCCAATTATCGCCAAGACCAGCATTCTTATCCTGAAGATATTGTTGATAAACAGGGTTAATAATTACCCCTTCATTTAATGATTTAGCGCTTGCTGCACTTACATTAGTGAAGCCAGCTACGCTTATTGCTCCCAACGCTAGAGAAACCGCAAAACGCTTTCCCAAACGAGAAGAATCCTTTTGAAAACAGAGTGTGGAGTTCATGTTTTTCCTTTTTTATGTTGTATATAACCTTTATGCTTATAATAATACTACACTTGCAGTATAGTCGTCAAGTATTTTTTTTAAAAACAAAAAGCCACCCATTGGGGGTGGCTAATTGATAAATTGGCACCTTCCTAGTTTCCCGCTGTTGCAGTATAATCGGCACTACTGGGCTTGACTGCTGTGTTCGGAATGGTAACAGGTATTTCCCCAGCGTTATGGGCACCAAATTGTAATAATACGTCAATATTATTACTATTGATGTCCATCAGGTGCTAAAGATTTTAAATGACGTACACGACATTGATAATCCAACGTCGGTTGCTAGCTAAGTCCAGGGCATAAAAAGGCGATGGACCTATTAGTACTTCTCAGCTCCACATGTTACCATGCTTCCACTTAAAGCCTATCAACCAGATCATCTTTCTGGAGTCTCCTAGGGAATCCTTATCTTGGAGTGGGCTTCGCGCTTAATATGCTTTC
>CAMVCL010000025.1 GCA_947165975.1 uncultured Candidatus Saccharibacteria bacterium
ATAATGCTACTATTGCTGATACATGTATAGCATATACAGTACACTTTAATCCAACAAGTTACTTTGAAGGAAATCTCATTACTGGCACTGGTACAGTAGCAGACCAGACCATTTATGAAGGTGTAGCTACTCCACTTACATCCTCTACTTTTACTGCTCCAAGTGGTTACTATTTTGCTGGTTGGAATACTGCACAAGATGGCAGCGGGACTAGCTACAGGTCGGGCCAGTCTGTAACTGATCTCACTACAGTTGGAAGCACGATAACTCTCTATGCTATGTGGACGGATTGTCCAAGTAACAATATTTGTTACAGTGCTAACGTAACAAATCCTAATGACGTACAGGGTAGCATGGGCAACCAGACAATATCTAGTTCAGCCACTTCAGCTACACTCTATGCGCCTAACTTCAAACATGATGGCTATGGCTTCAAATCCTGGAATACTAAGAAAGATGGGGCTGGCACTAACTATGGCCCTAATCAGACGATAGAGTTCACTGCCGGACAATATAGTAATATTGGCCTAAAGCTCTATGCTACATGGATAGCAAGTAATGGTAATATGCAAAACTGGTCTGGTTGTTCTGGCATGAATATAGGCGATGTAACAGCACTTAAGGACACTAGAGATAACGATGTTTATGCCGTCGCTAAACTCGCGGACGGTAAATGCTGGACTATAGAAAACTTAAGACTAGCAGACAAAGACGCAAGTAACAATGACATAGAACTATCCAGCACCAACACCCACAATCCATCTCTACCACTAAACAACTCATGGTACTATAAGAACCAACAAGGTACTCTCTCTGCTTCAAACCATCTCTCTGCCACTTCAGATCCTACTTCCACTGACCCAGATACTGCTTGGTGCACTACAGACTCATCAAACTGTGACGACCAATCCATGCTAGCCACTAATAACACTACCCTCTTTACGAACAACACTTCCGCTAGCTACAGTGCATCCAGTAATGTATACAGCTACGGTAACTATTACAACTGGTACTCAGCTACAGCAGGACACGGTAAATATGGCTCTAGTTACGGACAAGGTTACGAAGCCCCAGGAGATATCTGTCCTGCAGGATGGCACCTTCCTAAAGGCGGTAATAAATCCCAAGAATCTACTAACGAATTCTGGCAACTAATTGTTACAGGACTAAATGGAGGAACAAATCCAGCTAACTATGATAGCTCCACTTACCCATTTTACACAGGAACAGAAGCAACCCCAGTCTCTAACGCTCTCAGGTCCTATCCTAACAACTTTGTCTATTCCGGGAGCGTGTATGGTTCGTCGGTTCACAATCGTAATTCCGACGGGACCTTTTGGTCGTCTTCGGCGAACAATAGTATCAGCGCCTACATCTTGGACTTATACGGTGGCGACGTCCGCCCAGGCACGGGCGCCAGCTACAAGTACAACGGGTGGATGGCGCGTTGCGTCGCTGGTGTGTAGTGAACTAATCCTAAATTAGACACCTGCTCATGAAGCAAGCACTATTTAGCAGGCGCCTAGCGTCGCTGGCGTGTAAAAACCACAACTCACTATTCTAAAACCTGAAAACTCATCGCGACGCCAGAATCTGTGCTATAATCTAGTTATGGTTAAAAAAATGGAGGCACGTATTTTTAAGCTTGCAACCATACTTGTTGTTGTGGCAACTTTTTGTTGTCTGACAGACGATAAAACCGTTTACGCTACTGCTAGTACGATCAACATTTCTGTCGCGGATAACATTTCGCTTAACATTGTTCCATCAGTCAATGGTGATTTTGCTAGTTCCAATACTACCGCACCGGTTATTGCGGTAGCCACTAATCATTTTAATGGTTATACTCTAGGGATTAAAGCCACTCAAGCAGACGGCGCTTTAGTAAATACGACTGATAATACTAAAACTATCCCATCGATTTCCGCAAGCCTTTCAGAACAGGACTTCAGAAGTTCTAGCGACTATAATAATTCATATGGTTATCGACCAAGCAAATATAATTCAACTGCTAACACCAATTATTTACCTGTTCCAACCAACACCGAAACACCTGATATATTAGACGTTACTAGCGTCGCCAATTCTGATGCCGCCAATGAATATAATATTGCTATTGGCGCTAGAGTTGATGAAACGATTGCTACCGGCACATATTCTAATACATTTGTAATTACTGTTGTCGCCAATCCTACACCTTATAGTATTACCTACAATGCTAATACGACAGATCAAGTATCAAACATGCCTGAGAATATCGATAATGCCTCAACCTACGATACGCACGTAAATATTTCTGATACAATACCATCTCGAAGTGGCTTCGGTTTTAAAGGTTGGTGTACTGAGCAGACTACCGATAACGGAACGTGCGCTGGCACAACTTATAATCCGAACGGAAGCGGCTCGGACTTAAGCTGGGAGCTTGATCAAACCATCAATAATAATCATCTTACTCTCTACGCTATTTGGGGAGTTAGCGCTAGCTCATGCGAAAATGGTAGTCGCGAACTTTATTGTTTGGTTGAAGATATGTCTCAGGGTACCCAAGCTGTAGCAGATTTAAACGAAGAGATTACTACGAGTAATTCTGGTGTTTTCAAATATGATAGTAGTGCATTCGGCGCGCCCAGTGATAGTAGTGGTGACTATGACATCTATTATTATCGCGGTATTTTAGACAGCAACATGGATTCAACTACTAGTACCTACGGTTCAAGGGGTGACGGTGTAACATGGCCCAATTACGTCAGACTTGGTAATACTTGCTGGCGCATTATCCGCACAACTGGTTCTGGTGGCACCAAAATGATCTATAATGGGCTCTTTGGCGACACTTCATCAGGAACCTGCGCTAATGCTACCTCTAAAGCTCAAACAAGATATAATAATGCCGAATTAAAAATAGAATATAATACCAACACAACTTCCAAGGCCGGCAAAACCTATACTGGTCTCAACAATGCTATCCATGCTGTAGGATTCACTTATAGCGGAGTAGGTTCTGGCTCGGGATTTTCTTCTGCCAACAATTTATTTGGTGCAAGCGGCGATGATACCACTACGAATACTAATTCGTCTGTAATTAAAAAATACATTGATGACTGGTATTCGACCAATATTAATGGATATACTAGTCTTCTAGAGACTAACGCAGGGTATTGTAATGATCGTACTTTAAATACGAGTACAACATGGACTACGCCGACTGCTGGCAATACTAGTATCCAAATCTATAAGGCCACTGGTGCTACGGAATACTATTTTGGTCCGTATGTTCGAAATATCTCGAATGTACGCACGCCAACATTAACATGCGATCGTGGTACAGTGGATACCTACAGCACCACAACCGATGATGGTGGCAATGGACAATTAACCAATCCAATAGCATTGATCACGGCCGACGAGGCTACCTTGGCTGGTTCTGGTACTTTTGAACCATCTGAAGGTCCAACCTATAGTTTCAATAGTTTCATTCATTCCAAATATCAATTCTGGACTATGTCACCAGCTGATCGTGCTGGCCACAGTAGCGCAGTTTTTATTCTGGGGAATGAAGGAAAACTGTTAAGCACTGCTACAAACTTTACTCCATACGGTGTACGCCCAGTTGTTTCATTGAAACAAGGCGTGGAGATTTCGAGCGGCACAGGCACCGCTACTAACCCTTGGATTATCACTGCCCCATAGTCTAAATATTGACAAAGTAAATAAAGTATGATATAATAAGAATATAACAAAAAATCACCTCGTCTTAAGAGGTGATTTTATTATGAGTCTATTCTAAGACAGCTTTGATTCTACGTACACCAGCAGAAGAGGATTCTTCTTTGATGATTTTAAAATGACCAATCACGCCTGTATGTTCGACATGTGGGCCACCACAAACTTCACGCGACACTGGATTGTTAAAATCACCAATCGTGTAAACTTTTAGGATATCGGGGTATTTATCCCAAAATTCACCATGAGCTTTCAAAGTATCACGCGCATAAGTTTTGTCATATTCATCATATACTACAGGCAGATCCGCTTTAATCCATTCATTTACCTGATCTTCTACTGCTTTCTTCTCTTCATCAGTTAGTTTATGGTCGACATTGAAGTCAAAACGTACTCTTTCTGAAGTGATATTTGAGCCTTTTTGACAGATTGACGGATCAATTAACTTTTGTAAAGCTGCTAGCAATAAATGACAAGAAGTGTGGTATTTGACTGTTTGTTCACCATGATCTTCAAGACCACCCTTAAACATTCCCTTTGAGGCAGTTTGTGAACGTTTGCGCTGTTCGGATAAGGCGGTATCAAATTCCTTTACATAATCTTTAGATAGTTCAATCCCCTGCCTATAACATTCTTCAACCGATAGTTCCATAGGGAAGCCGTAAGTATCTTGGAGTCTAAACAGATCATTGCCGTCAAGAATCTTATTATTACGAGTTATTTTACTTAATTCTTTTAGTCCTCTATTCAGGGTCTTTCTGAAGGCGACCTCTTCTTTCAACATTACTTCAAGAGCAAATTCACGGTGTGTCAAGATTGAATCTGGCAAGTCCGTATAATTATCTGCTACGATCGGTACGATTTCTGATAGAAAGTTTGACGAAATACCTAAATCTAAAGCTCGAAGTATAGCACGGCGCAATAATCTGCGCATTGCATAACCTTGAGATTTATTAGAAGGAGTCAAACCCTGTGCCGCCAATAGATAGGCACCACGAATATGGTCAGCAATCACACGCATCTCATCGGTGTTGTTGTCGTATGATTTGCCAGAAATCTCCTCTAATTTATCAATAATTGGCTTCATCAAGGAGATTTTAAATACATCAAATGAGCCTATCGCGGCGGCTGCAATACGTTCTAAGCCACCACCAAAATCCACATTCTTCTTCTCTAATTCGGAGAATGTGCCATCTTCGTTGCGTTTGTATTGCATAAAGACTGAGTTGCCAATCTCCATAAAACGCGCACCGTCCGAAGCTGGATGAGCCTTACCGTATTTCTCGACATCTTGCTTATCCTCGCCAAAATCATAAAAAACTTCAGAATCTGGACCACACGGATCACCGATCGGTGTAGATTCACAACCACCACCGCGAGACCACCAGTTTTCGTGGTCGTCGTAGAAGAAGATCCGTTCACTAGGCTTTATTCCCCGCTTGTCACCTTCGGCAGCAGTACCGATCTCGGCAATCTTTGCTTCGATCCCAGCCTCTTTGAAGACCTTTTGCCAAATTGCGGCTGCTTCGTCATCTTTAGGTATACCGTACTTTTCGTTGCCGATAAAACAAGTCACATAGATCTTATTAGCATCTAGACCAACAATCTCGGTTAAAAATTTGAAGAAATTCCGAATCTGCTCTTCTTTAAAATAGTCACCCAAAGACCAGTTGCCGAGCATTTCAAACACCGTAGTATGACGTGGGTCGCCAACGTCATCAATATCTTGCATACGCATCGAAGGTTGTGAGTCGCAAAGTCGCGTTCCTTTAGGATGGTCTTTGCCAAGCAAATATGGCAACAATGGTTGCATTCCGGAACCAGTAAACAAAGTAGTCGGATCGCCCTCAAGCACTAACGGTGCTGGTTGAATCACCTCATGTCCATTTTCAATTTGAAATTCAAAAAATTTTTTTCTTATCTCATTTGCATCCATTTCTAAATTATATCATATAATTAGTTGACGTCTCAATAAAAGCGTGGTACTATAATCATAAGAATTATAAACAAGGAAGCATAATGGCACAAGCAAAAAAGAAAACATCAACCAAGACCGCCAAAAAAACTACAGCTTCTCAAGGTGCACGCAAAAAGGTTAGCACCAGGACTGCAGCTAAAAAAGGCGTTTCAAAAGAAGAGCGTATGCATATCTACATCGTTACTATAATGGGTATGATTGCAGGTATTCTTCTCTGTGCAGACGTAGCAATGATGTTAGTCTAAAAAACCAGCCTTCGGGCTGGTTTTTTGATGGTTGCTATTTTATGATCCCGCCGCCCAAACAAATTTCGCCATCATAAAACACTGCGGACTGTCCTGATGCAGGACGCTTGATTTCTTTTTCAAAATGCAAAATTTTCCCATCAAATAATGCAGGAGCCAGTGGGGCGCGATGACGTAAGCGTACTAAAACTTTTAATGGTTTTTTAATAGAAGCTGGTATACCAGAATTATTTCTGACTACAATATCGCCAAGTGTTAGTCTCTTTGTCCAGATTGCTTCGTGATTAAGGTTTTTCGAAACATAAACAATGTTTTTCTCGATATCCTTTTTCACGACATAATAAGGCAAACCGTCATTTATAGTCCCCTTTTCACCGTTTAAATACAAGCCATGACGTTGGCCGATAGTATAGAATATCGCACCCTCATGATAACCTAGCACCTTTTCGGATTCAATTTCACGAATCTCGCCTGGCTTGATATCTATATACTCTTTCAAAAAATCCTTCATCCCCACTTCACCCACAAAACATACGCCCATGGATTCTTTTTTGTAGGCGTTATGTAACCCGTGTTTTTCAGCCAACTTCTTTACTTCAGGTTTTGTCATTTCGCCAATCGGAAAAATTGTGTGTTGGAGTGCCTCATCCGAAATACGATATAGAAAATACGTCTGATCTTTATTTTCGTCTACGGCTCTCGCGAGGACAGAGTCGCCTGATATTTGTTTAATTCTAGCATAATGCCCAGTAGCGATAAAATCAGCTCCTGCTTCCATCGCTTTTTCATAAAACAATTTAAATTTGATTTCCTGATTACACATAATGTCAGGATTTGGCGTGTTGCCTTTTTTGAATTCGTCGAGCATATATTCGACCACTTTTTGACGATAGTCTTCTTCGAAATCCCAAACCTCGAAATCAATCCCTAACTTAACAGCTACACGTTTAGCATCGGCTAAATCTTCCGCCCAAGGGCATTTCATCCCAGGAAGATCCTGAGACCAATTTTTCATATAAATGCCGACCACATAAAATCCCTGCTCTTTCAAAAGAAGAGCAGACACTGACGAATCCACTCCGCCACTCATCCCGACATAAACAGTTTTCATAAAAATATTATACCATAACACCATAATATTAACAAAAATCAAGTCTCGTTTTAAGAGCATAACCATGATAATATATTTATATGAAGAAATATGCGTTGCAAAAAATCTCTACGCTTCTTTTATTTTTGTCTTTGGTTGTTATCCCTAGCCATCCAACTTCTGCCCTCACCTACCAATCCTCAGTAGACGTCGGCTTCACCTTCAATCCTACTATCTCACTTAACCTCTCAGGAG
>CAMVCL010000026.1 GCA_947165975.1 uncultured Candidatus Saccharibacteria bacterium
ATAGAATTAATGGCTTATCTGAGGAATACCGTAAGCTAGCCGTCAAGTATAAAGAAGCTATCAAAGAGCTTACTATTTCTGAACTTCCGGAAATGGTTTACAACTCAAACGCTATTGAAAACTCTACTCTTACGCTTGAGGACACCGAAGATATTTTGATTCTGAGCCAAATCCGCACTGATCACGAAATTCGCGAGATTTATGAAGCAAAGAACCTCGCTAGCACCATAGAATACCTGATGGATAATCCAGAAAAAGAGATTTCCGTAGAGTTAATCTTGAAATTGCACAAAACCCTACTTACAAATATTCGTGACGAGATCGCTGGTCGTTTTCGTTCCGGTAAAGAGTGGGTACGTGTCGGTACACATATTGGCGCTAATCCAGAATTTGTAAATGGTTTTATGCATGATTTAGTTAGAGATTATAACTCTGATAACGGCGAATATTTCTTGGAGAAAATTGCCTACTTCCACGCAGAATTCGAAAACATTCACCCATTCGGTGATGGTAATGGCCGCATTGGACGTTTGCTTACAAACGAGCAATTAGACATGCTTGGTTTGCCGCCAATTATCATCCCGAACAAATCAAAATTCGATGAGTATTACCCTGCTCTTGACGAATATACAAAAACCAACAAGGTAGATAAGCTAACTGAGCTATTTGCGAGCCTATTAATTGAAGCGCTGTATCGCCGTATTACTAAGCTTACAGCCAAGAAGATTATTCCCGTTGCCGACTGGGCCAAGAATAATAACATTAATCTTCAATCCGCCACAAATAAAGCCATCCGCGGAACCATACCGGCCTTTCGGATTAGAGGACACTGGATGATTGACGGCGAGTATAAGACAAACAATAATTAAAGATAGTTGCGTAGCTCATGAGGCAAGTTCAAGAATTGCTAATGTAAAGGAATAACTTATTCCTACAATGTCAATTACAAGACTTTTATGATATAATACCTTTAAGTACGTATCAATATTATGTCCTTAGCGCGATACGGAAATTAGTCTTTATTCTCTAAATCTTGATAACACATTAATACTTCAAGGATTTTTATGAGTAAATCTTTTCACGGCTCGGAGCATGCACATCATTCACATCACCATGCATATAAAACCGAGAAAAATATATTAATGGCATTTCTTCTAAATGCCAGCTTCTCAATATTTGAGTTCATATGTAGCATTATTACTGGAAGCATCGCTATCACTTCCGATGCAGTCCATGATCTAGGGGATACTTTAAGTATCGGCATTGCATATGGCCTGGAACGAAAAAGTAAGAAAGGACCAGACGCGAAGCATACTTACGGTTACGCACGGTATTCATTAGTTGGGAGCATTATCACAACGGTAATTCTACTCGTCGGCTCTTCATTCGTGATTTATGAAGCAATTCGGCGTATCGCAGACCCTGTCGAAGTAAATTACGACGGCATGATTATCTTTGCGATTATTGGCTTAGTCATAAATAGCATCGCGAGTTACGTCACACGCGATGGCAATTCATTAAACCAAAAATCAGTAAATCTCCATATGCTAGAAGATGTACTAGGCTGGGTAGTAGTGCTAATTGGTTCTATTGTGATGAAATTCACAGGAATCGCAGTCATAGATCCAATTCTCTCAATAGGTGTCGCAACATTCATATTAATCGAAGCAGCTAAAAATCTACGCGAAATCGTAAAGATATTTTTGGAGATTACGCCAAAAGATATAGATTTAGAGGAAATTAAGATAGATATCAAACATATTAATGGCGTTGTAGATATTCATCATATCCACGTTAGGAGTATAAATGGCGAAGAAAATCATGCCACGCTCCATGTTGTAGTCAAAAAATACGACAAGACTATTAAGAATACCGTAAAGGAAGTTTTGAAGAAGCACAATATTTCACATTCCGTAATAGAGATCGAGCAGGCGGATGAGGAGTGTCAAGAAAAAATCTGCAAATAGCATATGCAGAATCCTGAGAAATTGCGCTTTGGCCTAGAAAAGTTTTCAATCCTGAGTTTTCCACAGGTTCTCCTGTTGGTAAGGGGCGAGTAGACGTTGTTGCTCGGCTTTGCATGGTGGTGGACTGGCGTATTGACCACCCTGAATATATGGCAAAGATCAAGGTTATACCTAAAAAGGACTGCCCCATTCTGATGCCTTGCGAGTTCTGAGGTATACTTTTGCAGGCAAAAAGATTCGAACTTTTAAGATAATACAGCTTTATTGGAGTTATAAAGGCTTAAAACAATGATTAATAGAATAAAAACTAATACTAAATATTGCATATTTAGAGAAACATGGTATAATACCAACAAGACAAGTGGAAAATTGTTGAACATTTTTAGGATTTTTCTTATGTTGGCAAACATCTCAGCTTATCGCAAATGTGTGGCTCCTTTGGAGCGCGACGAGCTGTTTTGTTGTCCATGTATACACTCATTATTCTGGGAAAGGACGGTGATTCGTTATGAAGAAGCTTCTTGACGTTAAGCGTACGCCTTACGATGTGAATGTTGCTGCGGCTGGTAACTGCGGCGGAGCCGGATGTGGCTCTGGTTGTGGCGGTGGCTGCGGTGGTGGCGGCGGCTCTTGCGGCGGCGGTTCCGGCTGTAACGGAGGTGGCGGCGGAGGCTGCGGCGGAGGCGGAAAGTAATTCCATCACTTATCAAACATAAGATATGCAAGAATGTTTGGCCTCACACATACCAAACCTTCGCCCCTGGCCCGGAACCTAAATTCCGGGCCTCTTTCTTGTTTAAACTCTGCAAAAATGTTATAATATAACAGAGAATTATCTCTAGGACCTTAAAACTAGTCTTTAGAAAGGAAGGTGTTTTAGATGGACATCAATTTTATCCCAATCTTAGTGGTTCCAGCGGTTCCATATAAAGGAGGGATAAGATTCCTCCACCGCGAGAACCAGATCGATATCAGCCACGACATGGCTAATGAAGTTTGGAAGATTTTGGGCTTCTGCAATGGATATACGAATGTTTCCTCTATCATTGAGTCTTCTGGCTTACCAAAGGACGAAGTGATGGAAATTCTCGTTGAACTAGAGGAAATGGAACTTATTGTTGATTCAAGGCATCAGTTCATGCATTTTCATCGTATCAGTAACTACCCGTCTGCTATCAACTCGAATCTCACTCAAGACGAGGTCGAAGCCTACACTAAAAGTGAAAGGTTGCCGGTTAAGTCTGGTAAGGTTATCCAATTTGATTGCGACACATCTTCGGCATTATTCCGGGTTAGGGAAAATCGACGCTCTTGTCGCTCTTTTTCAGAGAGAAAGATGACAGCTAACCAAATCGGTAGTATTTGCCACTTCGCCTACTCGATTCCTGATCATTCGGTACCGAGTGGCGGAGCACTCTATCCGCTTAGGATTTATGTGTTAATCGAAAAACCACAAGATGGACTTGAACCTGGTTACTACGAGTATGACGCCGAACAAAATCGTCTTATCTGCTTCAGTGACGAGGTCGATGTCGAACAGTTGAAATACTGCTTTAATCAAGAAGAAATGCCTTTTGGCTCTTCTATACAAATCGTCATTGCGGCAGATCTTGAGCGTCAGCCATACAAGTATGCTAATCGTGGCTATCGCTTGACACTCATTGAGGTAGGCCATATTGCCGAAAACATTAGTCTCTATTGCGCCGAGCAAGGTTTTGGTGTTTGTGAGATGGGTGGTGTTCAGGACGAGCCATTGAAGCAAGAGCTCGAGCTCTCTGGTAGTATTTGGCCTATACTTACAATTCCAGTAGGTTACCCGAAAGATTTTGAGACGAAGCAGTTCAACAAGATTCGTTTCGTCGAAGAGCGTGTTGGTATAGATCATCCAGTTAAAGACGTGTGGACGCGCGTATTCGATGGTGATGGTTCGTTTTTTGGAGCCACAACTACTTATTTAGATGAAAATGGCAACATTCAATATGCCGGAGCGACTAGCCCCTCTTATGCGGACGCCGTTTTTAAGGCGACTATTGAGGGCTATGAACGCTACCAATCCAGTCAGGTACGAGTAGATTTCCGAGGTTCAGCAAACCAAGTGCCAGGTAAATGGCTTGACCCAAAAGTGTATTTTCCGCTTACTGAAGAACAAGCTAAAAAGTGCGGGGTAAAGTTCTTCACGAACGATCTTGTTATTAACTGGACCTTGGGAACTAACTATGACGGCTCTGAGATCTACATTCCGTCGGATTTAGTTTACTACGGTCAGAAAGATGACAAAAACCGCATTTACTACGGCAATTCGTCTGGCATTGCGGCTCATTTTGACTTCGACGAAGCCAAGAGACGAGCCGTCATCGAACTAATTGAACGCGATGCGTTGATGTGCAACTGGTTTTCTCAGGAATCTCCGTATCGAGTCGATGAAAGAATCCTCCCGATTCATGTCAGAAAGCGCATTGCTCACTTCTTGAAACAAAAACGCCAATTGATTGTTCTTCAAATGCCAAGCAATTTCGGAATGGTCTTTGAGACGGTAATTGTCGGCGATGAATATCCATGTTTCGTAAGCGGAGCAGCGGCTACGATCGATAAAAAATCCGTAGGTGATGCGATTCTGAAGTCTGCGCAGGAAGCGGAATACAATCTTCTGTTAGCTTTGCGTTATCCAGATATGACACCAATAGATCCGTTTAGTGTTTCTACGCCAGCAGATCACGGAAAGGTTTACTACTTCAAAGAAAATGCCGATAAGCTCCATTGGCTTTGGAAGAATGTGACCACCGAGGGCTACATTCAAGAGAGCATGATGATAGAGAACCTTAATTGGTTCTATAATGAACACCTGCAACTTGTAACCGTAGATTTGTCTGATAGAATATCGGATATCAGGATCGTCCGCGCATTCAGCCCTTGGCTTGTACCTATAAACTTCGGGTTCGATTCGGCACATTATATGCATCCAGTCATTCAGCATTCAGTTGGCGTCAATCCGGACGGTCTGAGAATGCCACACTACTTTGCCTAAGGACTAGAGTTTAATAAAAAGCACGGAGTTGTATCCGTGCTTTTTCATTTACAAATCAATCTTGAATTCTGCATATTTATCTGCGAAAGCATCTTCGATTTTTTTATTAGTTTTCTCGAGATACTTTTTGACTAAATAATATCCAAGTGAATAACCCGACCAGCGCGGTAATTTATCGTTGCCACTGAAGAATATGGTATCGTAATTGTAGTAATTGGAATCTAATTGGCCACGAAGCTCTTCAAGAATCTTTTTATTCTCATCATCTGTTCGTTCAATGATTGTTTTGATAAAGACTGTTTTTTCTTCTCGATCTTTGACAAACTCAGCTTCAAGATAAGTTGCAATACCCTCGCTAATCATGCCATCGAATAAAGAGTTAATCCACTCATCGTTTTTACCCCATCGAGCGGCGTGACAAAGTTCATGAGCTACCATTTCAGAAATCAAATTCTTGGTTGCTTTTTCTTCGTTAATGGCGAATTCAATGAAGTCAGAAGTCCTAGTGCGCCCACCGACTCCGTCTTCTGGGATGATAATATCGTACAAACGGTTAGTTACTAGCACATCGATATCCCAATCGACTTTAAGTTTTGGAAATACATATTCTTCGGCAGTTTTAATAGCATCTATAATTATGTCCCTGCTATCAGAAAGATTACCATTAGCTTCTGTAAGTAATACGTTTACCTTGTGCATAATTAAATTATATCATAATCAGTGATGTTTTAATTGCTGTATATTACATGCATCTTTATTTTTTAAGTCGGGTGGGACTCGCAAATGACTTAAATGCGAAGATGAAAGGCGTCAGATTGGCGTTTTCTTCGTTCGAAGTGCGTCTAATGGACGAGCGAGAACGAAAAAACGCCGAGATGGCGGCTTTCAATTCGAATGATGGTGATCCGGGTGGGACTCGAACCCACGACACCAAGCTTAAGAGGCTCGTGCTCTAACCAG
>CAMVCL010000027.1 GCA_947165975.1 uncultured Candidatus Saccharibacteria bacterium
CTATACATCCCTGAATACGACACTGCCCCAGCTTCTACTGAACTTGCCGCCATGGTCGATTCCTGAATCGAAGTAAACACACCTCTTAAACTGTTCCCTACAATATTCGATACATCTACTGCGATCGCACAGATCAAGAAACTCAAGTTCACCATAATCGCCGCAATAATCAGTTTTGGTAACGACTTTTTTATCCCATAATTTGAAATACCAATCCCAGTAATCTGAGAATAAATCACTACCAACAAGAAAATTATAAAAACAATATTAGTTATTCCGCGACAATACTTCCAGATCTCATAGATCGGCGTTCCGTCTTCAGGAGATATCGGATTGATCACTAGAAAATCATTAATCAGGTTATATAGAAAATCTACACCCTTAGCAATCGCCCCTGTTGTAGGGCACACCAACCATCCTAAAGCACCTAAACTATCTTTACAAGTGTCATTTCTTTTCTTACTATTATTCTCCTGCTCCGCTGCCGTAGTCTCTTCTGAATTCTCCTCTGTTGTAGTATTATTGGACTCTTCACTCGTGTTGTCAGTATTTACCTGTTCTTCAACATTCACAGCCTCTTCGTTCGAAACAGCATAAACAGACTCAGTATTCAAAAGCGTCCCAGTCACCCCTGTTAAAATACCCATGAGCACCAAAAAACCGGCAAAAAACGCCTTTAACCTTCCGAATTTTGAGGATTTTTTACCACTCATAGCTTTCTTCGCCTCCCTTTTATGACCTCTTAAGATAGGGCCTTTTTCAAGGCGTACAATAATTATAGCACGCATAAGCGTTTTTGTCAA
Source organism: uncultured Candidatus Saccharibacteria bacterium (assembly GCA_947165975.1). Classification (GTDB taxonomy): domain Bacteria; phylum Patescibacteriota; class Saccharimonadia; order Saccharimonadales; family Saccharimonadaceae; genus Nanosyncoccus. Next base: position 804 of record CAMVCL010000027.1, read on the forward strand.
GAGGTATCATAGCTTTTTTTCACCTGTGTCAACATTGTTTTATAATTACAAAATACGCAAGCAACTAGACTTTTTTTACATTTATGCTAAGATAAAACTATGATCAAAAGATTTCTTGTTGCTATAACCATAATTTTAGCTTCGTTTTTTACGTTATCAATTACTACTAGTACCCCTGTCTCTGCAGCTGAATACTTCAAAGGCGACTGTCGTGATTTCGCCGGACTAACTTCTTGGGATTGCAATGTCAATATCAATGATGCTAATAGTCTCAAATCTGGTATTTGGACCATTGTAGCAAACGTTCTTAAGGACATTACCGTTATCGCTGCTTATCTCATCATCGGTTACGTCATCTATGGTGGGTATCTTTATATGATGTCCAGTGGTGATCCTGTCAAAATAGCGAACGGCAAAAAGACCCTGATTCATGCCTTTATTGGTCTCGCCATCGTCATGCTCGCAAATGTCATCCTCAACACCATACGTATCGCTCTTGGCGCAAACTTCACGGGCAACTGTGCAACAAATGCCTGTGCCGAACCAGGTGCAATGATTACCAACGCAATTCAATGGGTTATCGCAGTTGCTGGCATCGTATCAGCTATTTTCATCGTTTACGGTGGCGTCGGTTATATGACTTCAGCCGGCGATGCTGCTAAACTCCAAAAAGCAAAAACCACCATTCTCTACGCTGCTATCGGTCTTATCATAGTAGCTCTCGCCGAAATCATTACTTCATTTGTTTCTAGTACAATCCGCAACAGTGCAACCAACACTAATCATGACATAGTCATTTCAAAGGAGGTAAATGAAATCAACCTTAGCTAAGCTCACAACAACCATCACTACTTATGTCTTAGGCATAACTACCTTCATATCTTTACCGACACATGCCGACGACGTATGCAGTTCTAACGCCCCAGCCGAAGTCAAAGCCGCTGCTGGTTGTTCAGGCGCCGGATCGGTAGGTACACTCCCAGACGCCATTACAAGCATTCTGAATGCCATCATTTTAGTCTCTGGATTAATTGCTGTAATTTTTATAATCGTAGGTGGTATCAATTATATGACCTCCTCTGGCGACGCTGCTAAAGTTAAAAAGGCCAAAGATACCATCCTCTATTCCGTAATTGGTCTAATTATCTGTGTCCTCGCTTTTGCTATCGTCAACTTCGTAATAGTAAGCCTATTAAAACAAGGTTAAGAAGGAGTATAAAGAAGATAACATTGCATTTTTTTAATAAAAGTTATAGAATAATAATAAATTAATCATAAAAGGATAACAACATGAAAGAACTTATTACGAAATTTGCAACAGGTCAAGAAGTTAATCAAGTCGGCGATGGAGAAGATAATTTAGTTGGTAGCGTCACAGGAATCCTCAATGCAGTCATCGCCGTACTTGGTCTCGTTGCAGTCATCGTCATCATTATCGGTGGTATCAATTATATGACTTCCTCTGGTGATGCCGGCAAAGTCAAAAAAGCTAAAGATACCATCCTCTACGGTGTAGTTGGCCTCGTCATTTGTGTACTCGCCTTTGCTATTGTCAACTTCGTAATTTCTAACATCTTAGGACAATAAAATTAATATCCCCCCTCAAGGGGGATTTTTTATCAAAAATCGCCTCAAAGAGGCGATTCTTTTGTTAAGACCAGCTATTGAATCTCAATCTTCTTAGGTGCTTCAGTTTTCTCTTTTTCAAACATGATCGTAAGCACGCCATCTTTGAGCTCAGCCTTTACGCTATTTTCATCTTCGCGGACTTGTACTGGCAAAGCAATTGTACGTGAAAACTCACCCCAGTAGCATTCTTGAATATGCCATCTAGTGGTTTGCTCATCTTCACCCCCCGACAATACACCCGAAATCGTCAAGATATTGTCGGAAATACTGACATCGAGATCAGACTTTGAGATGCCAGCGGTGCGAGCTTTTACTACTAACTTGTCGGCGGTTTCATAGACATCTACAGCTAGCTGCCCTGGAAACTCGTCCGTATCCACCCATTCATCTTCGGCCGGTTCGCTGACTTCTTGTGGAACATCTTCTACTACTGGTTCCTCAACTTCAGCCGGAGCTGCGACTTCCATATCGTCGTTCAAGAACGCTGCAGCGAGATCGTCTTCCATCAGCAAATCGTCACTGTTTGTACGAGCCATATTTCCTCCACTTATATTGTTATGCTTTATTATATATCATCCTCGTAGTAAAATCAAGGAAAATATGGCAATAATTGTAAAAAATACAACAATAACAAACGTTTTGGACCTTCTCGCTCCCCACTCCTGTAGGGGTTGCGGACAAATGGGGAATATTCTTTGTGAATGTTGTAAAAATAACCTAATTAGCAACCGTATAAACATTTGTCCACACTGCAAAACCACAAAAACCACCGCAAAGTGTCCATTTTGCCCAAATCTACCTCCTACATACATCGTTGGTAAAAAAGACGATTTAATTGGGGATTTAATACATGACTATAAATATCATTCAGTTCGTGCACTCGCCAAGCCGCTAGCAGAAATCCTCCACAATACTCTTCCAATAAACCAAGATAAGACCATTATAGTTCCCTTACCTACCACCAATAAACACGTCCGCGAACGTGGCTTTGATCACACCTATCTCATTGCTAAGCATCTAGCCAAGATACGAAAACCCACCTATAAAGTACAGAAACTCCTTATTAGAACTAAGGATACTGTACAAGTAGGATCCAGCCGTCACGCACGCCTCTCGCAAGCCGAATCAGCCTACGATATCAACCAAAAAATTACGATTAACCCAGAATACACTTATTTACTTATCGACGACGTTTGGACTACTGGCGCGTCTATGCACGCCTCCATCAAAAAGCTCCAGCAAGCTGGAGCAAAAAACATCATCGTAGCGATTTTAGCCCTTAGTTGAATCAATTAGGAGCGAAGATTCGTTTTCTTCGACTTGATCACTTGAGCTTGGCAAAGCCGAAATAACAAAGTTCACAATCGCATATGATAAGAAAGCAATAATCAAACCAATAATAGCATAGAGAATAGTATTCTTCGCGTCAGTAACTTTCTTGGAGTCGCCACCCGAAATCACATACCTAATACCACCAATAATCAACATAATAACAGCAATAATACCTACAATATAGAGTGCAGTATTTGTAATCTGTTTAAAGGCACCCGTATCACCAAACAAGTCCGCAGGACAGCCATCACAACGCGCAGCCTCAGCGCCTTCGCGCAAAGTTAAAGCCGATACTTCAGGCACCGCTAACATAGTGATAAAACCTGTTATTAGTAATACTGGTAGTATGATTCTCATAAACTTTTTCATACCTGAATTATACCACATTTTTCAAAATAAACAAAAAATGCCCAAACGAGCATATTTTTTGGCGGAGGGTGAGGGATTTGAACCCTCGCTCCAGGTAGCCCCGGACTAACT
>CAMVCL010000028.1 GCA_947165975.1 uncultured Candidatus Saccharibacteria bacterium
ATTGAGACCATTAAAGATATAGCAATACCTAATACGGTCAAGCCTACTGCGGCGATTACTCCGCCACCAATTGGGGTAGTTAATAGCGAAAATAATACTAATCCTCCTCCGCCCAATCCGGCTGCAGCAATGCTTGCACCGGGAGATGCATCTACTGTCGTTACATCGATTGAAGAAGCCATTGACGTAAATAAGCTATTTAGCCCTGAGCCCAAAATGTTACTTAAATCTACAGCTAAAACGCATATTAAGTAGCTGAGGTTTATTAAAATCGCTGTTATGATTAGCTTTGGTAATATCTTTTTAATTCCGTAACTATCGATTCCTACTCCTGTAAGCTGTGAGAAAATTACAATCAAGAAGAAAATGATAAAAATAACGTTGGCCATATCCCGGAAAATCGCCCAGGCTTTTTCAATTCCGTCATTCTTTTTAAAGAAATCTTCTACGTTTAGTTGAAGAAAATTCGTTTCCACTTCGCCCCAAAGCCATTCCCCTATGCCGGAAATACCACTGATAATCGGACAAATTATCCATCCCAGTTTCCCGGAGTTTTCGTAGCAAACTTCATCATCATCGCCATAATCCTCAGGTTGTTTTTCATCTTTTCTTTCATCTGGCGCACTTTCTTCTGGTTTTGCATCATCGATTTTTACTCCTGCTGGTTCTAATTGTGAATAGGCTGCCGCAAATTGCTCATTTGCTATTATATTCGCAAAACGTTCAAAGCTAGCTTTTCGAGTATCTTGGTCATCAAAATTACCATTATCAAGACTTGCCGAAGAAACAACTTGCCATGCCTCGTCATCGAATTTAGCAACGACCTCCACGATAGGAGAATCGCCTGACGCCGTAGCACTTTTGTCTCCATTTGGTCTAATTAGTTCACCACCTTTTATTTCATATTCACCTTTTTCTTCATTAAGAATATTGTACGATGGGTTTCTACCTACAATTTCCATATATAGTTTACCTTTAGAAGTAACGATTGGATCTGAAGCACCATCACTTTGTGACAAATATACTACTTTTTTGTTGCTCGCGCTCATAGCGTCAGTATTTTCGTTGAAACACACCGAGTTAGTTCTGGCTTTTTGGTCTCCTACAGTATATTCAACGTAGTAGCATCCTTCTTCATCTTGACGTGTTTGAAGCTCATTCGCGGCATAAACATTATCAACAAAAACAAATACGATTATTAGAGCAACAAACACCCATAATCTTTTAATCAGCTTCATATCATATATTATACCATAAGCTTTTATTCTTATTATAATTTCAGTTTTTCTTTATAAGCTAAAAAGGATTGGACTTGCCTTGAAGAATTGCTTAAAAGTTTATTTGCGCATAAAAACCATCTATTGAATTGTTATTCTTATGTTATAATAAATTTATGCGGTCATATATGACAAAAACTAGAAAGTATAGTTCTCGTTTCATATTAAAGATGTTTTTTTATACAACTTCGGTTTTATTTTGCTGTCTTGGATTATGTAAAAATGTAAATGCTGAAACTAAAGATGACGCATGTAATGCCGGAGACATAGTGACAGTTCGATACGGGATCGAAGATAGCGACGAAATAAATACTCTTGGAGATTTCGAAGTTGAAAAAGATGGATTAGTTGGAAAAAACTTTGTTGTAAAAGTTAGTTGTGAGGGAGATGGGTATAAATTTAGCGTATTAGATATTGTAGCTGATGGAGAAACTAAACCAACGGGCACTCTAACTGGTAATGTGGTTTTGGCAAAAGATATGAATGAAAATGGTGAGATTCTTGAAAATGGCGAATCTATTACAACTAGAGTTGATTTTGGCGGTGACTACAAAAGCTATATCTTTTGGATGTCAAAAGTACAACAAAAAGACGATACTGCGAATCCTGAAACCGAAGTACCAGATGGAGCTTACAATCCTACTATAACACCAGAACAAAATATTAAAGATGGTACAGCTACGCAATCGCCAATAGAATTACCTATCGAGAAAAAGGAAAAAGATCAATGCCATAAAGGTTCTGGCATTGTTGGTTGGATCATTTGCCCAATTATAAACGGTATTTCCGGCATAGGGGAATGGCTTTGGGGACAAATTGAGAGTAATTTCTTAAAATTACCATCAGGTGCATTATTTAGAGATAATAATGGAGTCGAAGTCGCATGGAGAAGTTTTCGAGATATCGCCAATTTAATATTCATTATTCTTTTTATGATTGTTATTTTTTCGCAACTTACAGGAATCGGCATAGATAATTTCGGTATTAAAAAGATCCTGTCAAAACTAATCGTAGTAGCAATTCTAATTAATCTGAGCTATTTGATTTGTATCTTAGCAGTAGACTTAAGCAATGTTTTAGGAACTGGACTTAATGATTTATTTTCATCTTTGGCTAATTCGATTCCGATAAAGAGTGAAGGTGCTTCAGGTAGTCAATATTTAGCAGTTATTGGAATTACGGGTGGTGGCGCACTATTATTTACGATGTTGACTGGTCCATTAGGAATAATTAGTGCCGGTCTTTGTATTCTTGGAATAATTATAACGATCGTAGTATCGATGCTGTTCCTCTTCCTCGTCCTTATGATTCGCAACGCTGGAGTAGTAATCCTAATTGCCATTGCTCCAATCGCAATAGTCTGTTACATGCTTCCAAATACAGAAAAGTTTTACAAGAAATGGTTTGACCTATTAAAGTCTCTCCTCTTCGTCTATCCAATTTGTGGTGCACTGGTTGGAGCCGGTAAACTGGCCGGGAATATTCTCGCTTCAACCGGAACAGAAGCTATGACAATAGCTGGTATGATAGTAGAAGTATTACCGTTCTTTCTTATCCCAACTCTTCTCAAACAATCATTATCGCTCGCTGGAAATATTGGTGCAAAATTATCCGCAACAGGAAGAAGTTTAGGGCGCAGAGGTTCCACGACTGCAAGAGGGGCCATCACAAATTCTGGCAGATTTAAAGATTGGTCTCAAGTTCAAGCCGCTAATAAGGCTGGCAGAATTCAAAGAAAACTGGAAGGAAAAGTAAATCGAGGCGGTACCCTCTCAAGATGGCAACGAGCAAAATTACGCGCCGCACAAGACACCGTCTTAGCACAAAATAGAGCTGAAGAGGAAAACAAACTCAGAGCAACGGGTGGATATACCGAAGCAATGACATATAAACAAAATATGGCGACAAGAGCAGAAACCGAAGCGATATCTAGATTGAATGACCCAACTGTAAGAGCAGCTGAAGAACGAGCTTTGGAAGACGATGCTAGAAGAAAGCGCGAGGCAGCAAGTGTAGCCTTGATGATGAGCAGACATAGCCTAGATACTCAGGACCAATTAGCTGATAGATGGGATGCCGCCTTTGAAAGTGGTGATGCAGAAGATCTAAGCGCTCTAACAACCGTAATGCACCGTAGATTCGGCTCAGCCGGTATGAATGCTATTGCAAGCAAGTTGAGCGAGAAAACCGACATTAAAGACAATATAAATTACCAAACTTCCATGCAAACTTTGCAACGAACTCTTAACGAAAATGGTAGTATGGCAGGAGATATGAAATCTAAGGCTTCAGATGCGTTCCAAATGATTAGTAATGGCGGTATAGCTAAGGATGAAAATGGCAATATAGGCTATCAAGACATGAGCTGGTTCTCCAATAATAATGGAGTTGCAACTAAATCTACTGATTGGGCTTCTTCTTCCGCTGCAACATTACAACGCGGTTTGGCTGGTACCAAAGAAGACGGTGAACCAGTAATTGACGATAAGATGTTAGACGAATTACTAACTAGCGATGATCCAACAATCGCAGCATTTAGAAGTGATGCGAGGAACCGCAATCTATTACAAGCAGCAAAAGAAGCAAGAGAATCCGGTACTGATTTTGCGAGTATTGCGAATGACAAAGATAAAATCAAAAATTTATCATCTACCTATGAAGCTAGATTACAAAACTCTGCCAGTACAAACCCAACACCCCAACCACAAGCACCTGTTCAAACTCCACAAATCATATTAGGCGGAACAAATAGTGATATCAATGCAGCTAGTAGACAATCTGGATTTAACGATAGCAACGCCGCAAGACGAAACAATAATGGTAGGCAAATGAATCTATAGCTAAAAAA
>CAMVCL010000029.1 GCA_947165975.1 uncultured Candidatus Saccharibacteria bacterium
CTCCTGAGAGGTTAAGTGAGATAGTAGGATTGAAGGTGAAGCCGACGTCTACTGAAGATTGGTAGGTGAGGGCAGAAGCTGAGTCACACTGTGATATCAAAACAAACCCCACCACTAAAGCAATAAGTATACCACTATTAAACATACACCTTCTATTCATACATTTATTATAACATAAGTATTTAAAAAACAAGAAAATCCCCCAGAAAGCTCTGAGGGAATTTTGATTAATTCTTCAAACAACGGCTTACCAGGCGCCCTCTCTGCATCCAGCCACAAGCTGTTCCTATGCTATAGAGCATAACGCAGAAGATCATGCCAACAAACATTACCACCCATGGTGTAAGAATCACAGACCATGCCGGTGAGTCAGTAACTGCCAACGTGTCATCAAACATCTGGATAATACCATTACCAGATTCAACAAGAATCATTATAGATGAAATCGCTGAGAAAACGATAGAGAATAACATAATAAATCTTTCATTATATCTCCTCCGAATTCTCTGGCTACTTGTCATTACGTACTGATTCTGTCCAATGATGATCATAGTCAATACAGCAATCATCATAACCTTTGGCCAATTGTTTGACATTAATACATTAATTACGTTCATAATACCCTCCTTAGAGATTCAAACCTCTTTTACATACAAACGGTGCGAGATTGATATTTCCTCACCCCAAATTATTCAATCTATAACCTCATTATATCACACTTATGCTAAAATGTCAACTATAACGCCATAAATCAACAATTATCCAGTAAAATATTAAACCCTGTATTAAAAATGCACAACAGAGTTATGTACCCTAACCTTCGTTTTGCTTTACAGAATCGTAATCCATACCATATGTCGCATATTGATATCTCATATATGCATCCTCTAACTCTGTCGATAATGTTTTAATCTTTCCCTCTTTAGCAACCGCCATAATCAAAAATTTTAATGGCTTATTGTATCCTCCACAGATCTCCATCGAATCACCGTATGCCATTTCACCAGGAACTGTGATCTCACGAATGCCGCCAACCTTCATATCTTCCACCCCCATAGTCCACCCTTCAATCATCCCAAGCGTTGGGTCTAATATTTTGGCAAAAGCCGTAGGATTTTCGTTGTTATCAAAAGAAGAATCAAACACCGACTCATCCGCACACCATCCCACATAATACGCCAAATAATTATCTTCCGAAAGTGTTGCCCCTGAACCTTTTACTAAGTCACGCTTTTCAACTGCACCTTCGTTAGCCGAAGATTCATTATAAGCTTTTATTTCTGATTTATACTTAATAAATTTATTATAATCATCTCGGGAAGCCTCTTTAAATTCAGTCTCTTTCTTCTCGTAAGCTGCTTGAAGCTCTGCAATCTTAGCTTCGTCAACCTCAGGAGTTTCAGAAGTATCTGCCCCTTTACTTCCACTAACGACAATCGCTGCATAACTTGCTATAATCGAACCCAACATAATTATCGCGATTAATATAATAAAAAAACGTTGTTTCGGACTGGTTTTTAGTTCTTTTTCATCCATTTAGGTCATCTCCACTTATTATCTCTATCAATTATAGCACAAAAATAAGCCCCTTAGGGGCTTATTTCAGATTATTCAGCTTTTTTCTCAGGTCGTTTTAAGATTGCAACTTTCTTAAATGAACCACCAGCTTTCTTAATTGCTTCGATGGCAGACTTGGAAGCAAACTGCGTCTCCAAATCAATCTTAGCAGTCAATTCACCACGAGTAATGATTTTTACTTTCACGAATGGTGAAGAGATTAATGCAGCTTCAGCTAACGCAAAATTATCAACCTTACCCTTCAATTCGTTTAGCCTATCAGTGTAGACCACTTCGGCTTTTGGATGAATCGATTTGAAACCTTTGAGTTTCGGTACAGCTTGCATGATCGCGCGCTGACCGCCCATGAATCCAGCCGGCATCTTGCTATGACCAGTACGGGCTTTCTGACCTTTAGTACCACGACCAGCAGTCTTACCCTGACCAGCCGAAATACCACGACCTTTACGAGATGGACGAGTATTCTTCTCAACCACTAAATCATTGTATTTCATTACTTGTCCTCCTTCTTAGCAGTGGACTTCTTTGCAGTAGACTTAGCCTTCTTATCAGCTGTAGCTTTAGCGGTCTTTGGTTTAACAGCTTTTTCTGCAGCTTTAGGAGTAGCCTTAGTCGATGCTTCTGCTTTAGCTTCAACCTTCTCAACCTTATCAGCTTTTGCGCCAACCCAATCCTTACGTGGAGTTTGCTGACGTAGTGCCTCAATTACTGCATAGGCTACGTTAACTTTGTTAGAAGAACCTAATGATTTAGAAATCAAATTCTTCACACCGGTTAGGCCAACAATCGAACGTACCGTACCGCCGGCAATAATACCAGTACCAGGCGCAGCTGGTTTCATTAAAACATCAGCGCCAGTCACCTTAGTACGAGCCTCGTGACAGATTGTTTCGCCATCCATATTGAAAGTGATCATAGATTTTTTGGCTTTGCGAGTTGCTTTAGCGACAGCTGTAGTTACGTCGTTACCTTTGGCAACGCCCACGCCAACTTTATTTTTATGGTTACCAATTGCAACCAAAGCCTTGAAACGCATACGGCGACCACCGGCCACAGTACGAGAGACACGGTCAACTGCAATTGTTACTTCATCATATTCTTTTGGACCAGCATCAGCACGTACACGATCGCGGCGATTTCGGCGGTCCATTCTCCTGCCCGAGATATCACGAGTTTGTTTAGTCGCGGCAGTCTTGTCATCCATTTTAAGAGTACCGGACTTATTGATTACTCTTGGGGCTTTTTTATCTGCTTCTGGCATAATTAAAACTCCAATCCTTCTTTACGGGCCGCATCAGCAAGCGCTGACATACGACCAGCATATAGCTTAGAACCACGATCAAATACGACCTTTTTGATCTTAGCAGTTTTAGCTTTTTTGGCAATCTCTTCGCCAATCTTCGCGGCTTTCTCAGTCTTAGTGCCAGTCATCTTGGCACCTACAGTAGTCGCATAGACGAGAGTTTTACCATCATCATCATTAATAATTTGCGCAATAATATGTTGATTCGAGAAAAACACCGAAAGGCGTGGTCTCTCTGCAGTACCGTGAATCTTTGCACGGGTCCTGTTTGCTCTAAATACTTTGTTCATTATTTCTTACCAGCCTTTCCTGCCTTACGAAGAATCACTTCATCGACATACTTAATGCCTTTACCCTTATAAGGTTCAGGTTTCTTGAGGCTACGAATTTCAGCAGCGACCTGACCGACTTTTTGCTTGTCAATGCCAGAAACTGTAATCTCCATCTTATTAGTAGTTAGCTGGACGCCTTCTGGAGCTTTGTATTTCACCGGATGTGAAAAACCAAGCGCCATTTCAATCTCTTGTCCACCGCCTGAAAGACGGAAACCTACACCATTTACCTCTAGTTTTTTCTCATAACCCTTAGTTACACCGATTACGGCGTTATTAAGGAGTGCTCTTTGCAAACCATGCCAAGCACGAGATTTTGGCTCGTCATCCTCACGGGTAACAGTAGCCACATTTCCATCGACAGCAACCTTAGTTTTTGGCTGCACTGGGACGATGAGCTGACCCTTCGGGCCCGCAACAGTAATTTCGCTGTCGCCGACCGTAATTGTCACTCCCGCCGGAATCTCGATGGGTTGTTTTCCGATACGACTCATATCTT
>CAMVCL010000030.1 GCA_947165975.1 uncultured Candidatus Saccharibacteria bacterium
TCGACACGTCGAGTATGGCAAACTGCTTCAGCTTAAGGCAATAAGCGATATTCATCAGCCAATACCCGATTACTATCATATATAGATAAGGTGTATTTACGCTATTAGCTAGTGGTATTAGAGCCAAAGCACCGATGGTACACAATATCATCATAGTATATCCGCCCATCACAGACACCTTGCCTGATGCAATCGGACGCTTACACTTCTTGGGATGCTGGCGATCCGCTTCAACATCCTTCAGATCGTTGAAGCAATAAATCGAACTTGATATCAGACAGAATGATGCAAACATCACAAGTGTTGGCCAAAAGAACTCTGACTTCAGCAGGTTATTGCTGAAGAATATTGGCGCAAATACAAACACATTTTTGAGCCACTGTAGCGGACGGAGTAACCTTATATAATTAATCATTGCGCTGCAAAATTAAACCTTTTTGCTGAATTTTCCAAATTTACAAAGATTTATTTGGCTATGTCGGTAAAAATGTGTACCTTTGCATCTGAAAGGGTTACCTTCGGGAAATACCGAATATCTCTTTAAAGCCTATATTACATATAGGCCCTATCCCTATAAATAGGGCCTTATAAATTAAATTAATAAATTAATTTACGGGCGTGCCTGTATGGGGCACGCCGATAAAAAAAAAAATTAATCAAATGAGACATAAGAATGACATTGTAATGGCTGCCACGAGCGCCCGCAGCTACAATCGACACTGGCGCGCTCACAAACTGACATGGTCAGAGATAGGTAAGATTAAGTACCTCTTTGATGGGGCCTACGAGTATATGGACGAAGTGACACTGGCCTATACGCGTTTGCACTTCAATAAACTGCGCAAAGCGCTCGGCTTTAAGCAGGACTCGGAATTATCCGAACTTGTAGAGAAGGCGGGAGCCTTCCGTATCGTCCGTAATCGGGAGACTAATCAGCTAGAGGCCTTTATGTCGCCCTTGGTGGGCGACCGCTTTACGCCTACTAAGAATCAGATTATAGAAGAACCTGCAATTCCCTACGAGATATTCGATTGTAAGGCCAACGCACTGGCCAACGATAACGATCGCGACAAAATCTCCGAGAATCAGCGCCAGCACAAGAATGGCATCGATATGCATGTTCTTCTGGCAGGCAACGTTCCCAAGTTCCATGTAGAAGCCAATGAAGAGGCTGTCAATAGAGTTGTCGAAATAATTAACCATATACTTGATAATAAAGATCTCCACCAATACTATTTTGGTGAATGTGTTTATCACTATAGTCAAAAATATAACGTTAGCAAGACTACGGCTTGTGATGCAGTAGACTTCTTTGTGCAAATCAAGCTGATAAGGCATATGTCTCGACGCGTAGGCATTGAAAACTGGCCTGATGAGGCTATTCTTAAATGGCTTAGATATTATTTTGGAGCCAAACGTTTGCCCCAGGTAATCACCGAAATACATGAGGAGTGGCAGTAGCCTATTGAATACCATCCATAATCAATTTGATTCCGGATAAGAATCAAATTGATTATGATTGAAAACTAACTTGTTTTCAATTGAAAAGTAACTTGATTTCAAATGATATCTAACTACTTTTCAAAATGCCATAAAATGATATTTGGCTGAAATTGCATTGAATATCGGCGGATTAACTAAATAAATGTTAATGCTGGGCTGTTTGTAGTTATTTTCTTCTTGTTGAACCGAATTATTTTGTATTTTTGCCGAAAGAAACAATTTAATCGATTAAATATTTGATGTTATGAAGAAATTATTATCAATTGCAGTATTAGGATTAATTCTATCCGGCTGTACGAAGGGTTTTGAAGGTATGGAACCAGAGCCAACGCCAACTCCAGAACCAACCCCAACAAGTAACAAGGCAACTCAGGAGGAAATCAATGCCAACGTTGCTAAAGTATTTGGAACCACCTTCAGTCCCAATCAGGATTGGAGTTCTACAACTAAGCATACTGTGACAATCACAGCAGATGCTCCAATGAGCGATATTGCTAAGGTTCAGATTCTGACAGAAGCTCCTTATTTTAATGAGGACGCAAGAGTTCTGAATGAAGCAACTGTTTCTAAGGGACAGTCTGTCTCAATCACATACGATTGCCCTGCAGAATACACAGATTTGGTAGCAGCTTGCGTTGATAGCAAGGGAATCTACTATGTAGCAGGTTTCAAGGCCGGCGACAATAGTGTCAATTTCAAGAAGGCAGCCCAGGCTCGAACAAGAGCTGCTTATGATCTTCCAGCTTTCCCAGCTACAAGCGGCTTGAAGATGAAATACAGAAATTCAGCTCTCTCATATAATGCTATTCGTGCTCAAAAAGCAGGTCTGGAAGGTGAAAGCGACAGCATTAAGCCTTGGAAGGATAGTAATTGGGAAAATGAGCGCCTCTGGATGTTTAATAATGAAGGCGGTAATGATACTTGGAAAGTAGAAAGACAGACAATTTATCGTGTGGTTACTATAACCGAATCGGAGAAGCAAGGTCTGGAGACAATCTTGTCTGCTGTTGGTGGTAAAAGTGGACGTGATAAGACTCATAAACAAGTTAATTTGGACACGATTCGTAATTCCCCAGTATATCAGTTGACTAAGAATTACTTGGTTGCCGACGGAAAAGCACCAATCACATTGACGCCTGTTCAGATACAAACTACGGACTATTCTAGCGTTGCCTTGTATTATTATTATTTTAATCCAAGCGAATTGGAGGGCAAGTCAGAGGAAGAGCAACTTACTTTCCTGAAGAGCCTGCCTAAGTTCAAATGTGTTGATGGTAAGCAGACTAAGGAAGCAAGCGGCACCGCTAGTGGTAATGGTGAATTCTTTAAGGTTCACGAATATGTCCTGCCTTATTTTGGTGATGTGACGAGTAGCCCAACTACTGATCTTGAGGTGAAGGGTTTCACTATTCCTGCAGGATATTATGTTGGTTTTATGCTGAGAAAGAATGTAAAAAACTATAAAGATGCATACACCTCAAATAACGATATTCCAGGCTATAAAGGAACAAACTATTCTCAGAAGTCTTATAAGGAAACTGAAAATGGTGAGGTATATGCTGATGGTCGTTTGAACAAACAGATTAATCAGTTCCCAATTTTTAGCCAGGCGGTAGATAAGGGAATGAAACTAGATGATCCTCGTGCCGCCATTTTTGGTGCAAACCAAAAAGCATACATGATGTTTGAAGATGGATGTGATGTTAATTTTGTAGATATTATTGTAGAGGTTAATGGTGGTCTGAAAGAGGTGGATGCTGCCAAGGATATTAACAACAACGTATATACCTTCTGCTTCGAGGATCGCAATCTAGGCGACTACGACATGAACGACGTGGTAATCAAGGCTGAGCGCTTGAATATCTCGCAGGTTAAGTACACTGTTGTAGCATGTGGTGCATACGATGAACTCTATCTCCGCAATATAAACGGAAATACATTGAATACTACTACCGAGATTCATCATCTGTTTGGTGTAGACAATCTCTCGACGTTCATAAATACCCAGACCAAGAACTATGAGCCTGTATCAGAGGTAATCACCGTCGATCCATCGTTCAGTTTTACAGATTTTTCTAAGCAGGTATACATCTACAATAAGACACAAGATTACGATGTAAAGATGGCTCAAAAGGGTGAAGATCCCCATGGCATTATGATTCCATGCGATTTTGCTTATCCCG
>CAMVCL010000031.1 GCA_947165975.1 uncultured Candidatus Saccharibacteria bacterium
TGTTATGGCTTGTGGTTCTGAATGTCGACGGTTCGAGTCCGTCCGGGCACCCTCCCAGAAAAATCCCTGTAAGTCAAGTACTTGCAGGGATTTTTAATTCCCGCACCTTCCATTTTTGATGGAACATTGATGGAACATTTTTAAGTTATTCTGAGAAAAATAGGTGCCAAGTAGTCATAAAGGCGTGTATGGATTCTAATAAATCCAACACTCATGATTGGTATATATTTAATAAGGTTCGTATATATTGCGCCTCTACCCTGCTATTTTTCCTCCTCTAAGAATGTATTTCATCTTCTGGTGCAGATAAATATCATTTTTGCTTTGTTCTTTCAATAAATCTTCGTACCTTTGCACCCGAAGCATCAAGAGCAGACACTCACAAGAGTGGACTCGCCAACCGAGCAATAGCATTGAGCCACGGTGGTCAAGGTACGATGCGGAAGCAACATTATTCACTTCAAAAACAAAAACGTTATGCAACAAAGCATTTATTACATCAAGTTCGCTCTGCAATTCGCAGACATGCAAATCACCGAGTTAGTAAACATCTTCAACCGCCAGGTTGGTAATCGTGGCTGGACGAGTATGCGAGCCTATCATGATAAGGCACTCATTGACGAGTTCCAACGCAGGGGTGTCGATGTCTCAGTCGTCTATAACGGTAAAGCCATCTCCTTCGCACATTCCGTCAGGTACGATATTTCCGACAACCAGCTGGTCACCATCGGCTGAAAGCCCTTCTCAAGATTAGGACTCCATCCTTGCCGTCTGCTCTTGGCGAAGGTGGAGAAATTCGAAGATATAACTAATAATGGAAAAACTTAGTTTTTTCTTTATATGTACTTTTAGTCGAAAAAGATACGAATAATTATCGGCAACGACTACAAGCAGGCTTAAAAAAACACAAAAAGTAGGATAAATGACGGAATACACAAGGGAATTGTGTATCTTTGTAGGCATATTGTAAACAGCCACTATGGATAATAAGGAATACGTTCATTTCGCAGATTGGATGGGGAGCTACACTGATTTATGTTCCTCAAAGAAAAACTATGTCGTCTGTGAGTGGGCAAACGGCGCCTATGGTTCATTGAAAGACTATGATGAGTTGTTTCTACACAGATTAATAATCCCAGAAGAACCTGAATGGGACATAATTAGGTTTGTAGAGCACCGCTGGAATCCAAAAGAAACCGGTGCAGGCTTGTTGCTAAAGGCAACATTAACAGAAGAAGAGAAGAAGTTATGTCCAATTGTCGCCGTTGGTCTGGTGGCTTACTATATTAAACAATACTCTTTAGAAAATAATCGCAACATAAACGACATCTTCGAGAAATACTACGATAAGTGCATTAAATGGTACGAATATACCCATCATGCCACTCCGAATGGATGGAAGTCGATAGTTCCGAATGATTTCCCTATTAAGCACATAAAGGCAGAACTTGGTAATTGGGAAATTTCAAAAGTTCTTTTGCCATATCTTCAAGATAAAGATGCTAAGCATATAGAAGAAATTGCTTCAAACTATTTCGGATTCGTGAAAGAAACAAAAATTACAGAAGTTGACATCAAAGAAAAAGAACAACCAATGAAACTGAGCAAAGAGCTAAGTAGTGAATTAAAGAAATTAGTAGATAACATTAATAGTCATCCAGAACTCCTTGACAAATTAGAGAAAATTGTAGTTAAGGCCAAGTTTGACTATTCCTTCATGGAGTCAATTATCAGTGGATTGACCGAAGAAGTTTTCATGGATAAAGCGATTATAGTTATAGCTGATGCATGGAATAAGTGTTTGGACGAAGGAGATGATGCGTGTTATGAAATAATTGGGTATCATCCGACATATCATATAGATCTCTCTGGTTTTTACGAAGAGAAACATCCATTAAAGATGTTAAAGTACCAAGATATTGTAAAGACGCTTGAGGAGATGAAGGCCGCCGAGCTGAAGAGGCGTAGAATCAAGGTTAAACTCGATAAGAGAATCAAAGAACTTAACTCCGTAGGTAAAGAAAAACCGCAAAAACCCCGTGAGAAAGTTGATATAAAGTCTGCCACCCATTCATTTAGGTTGAAACTAAAGGACATCAGTGAGAGTGAAAAACATCAGAGGATAGCAACATTCTTTGGTGATTTGTCACGAAATGGCAAGTACATTATGGAGGATACAGATACTCAGGTTTTTGTGGACAACTTCACAGGGAAACATACGGCAGAGAAGATTGTCTGGACTGCGGAATTCAAACAGTTACTCTATCTGATAACTTATCTGCACAAAATGGGAGTCTTGGAATGGAATACGGAAAAACCGAAACCAGGCAAACGTCAGATGATCTGTATCGTGTTTAAGATACGTGAGCTGGAATATAAAGAAGTTGATGGAAAGATAGAGAAAGAAGCCGTACCTGCTATTAATGATATTGATGTTGAAAGACTGAACACCCAAATAGACGATAGCGATGAAGGTCTTGACCCCATTATCCGTCGTCTGCTATTTGGCGAAACATCCATAGACGATGGTCTTACCATACTGGTTAATGAGGAGGGCGTGAGCCGCTATAGTCCAAAATAAGTAATGAGAAAAATTGGATTCGTAACTCTAATCGTAAATTACATTTTTTCTCGAAAAAAATTATCATATTCTGCAAATGTCTTGTAATAAAGGGCGTTTGCAGAATTTTATTTATACTAGAAAGACTCGTATTTTTTGGAGACTCTGATTTTTTATTGTGAAATATCCGACTCGCCGCCCGAGGGTCAAGG